>CACWYF010000134.1 GCA_902765035.1 uncultured Eubacteriales bacterium | reverse complement strand
GAAGCAGTGTTATTAGTAAAATTACAATTATATTGTGTAATAAAAGATGCATTGATTAATTTTAAAGGTATCATTTTATTATTTGTAATTTTCTGATCTTTAAGCGGAACACGAACATTATCCGAAACGACAGTTCCTGCTTCAGCAGATATCCTGTTGATCAGATCGAGATGGAGTCTGCTTTCTGCAGTGAGTATCCCTGCACCGTAAGAAACGGCGCGGGCTATGTCCTCCGCACCTTTATTGAGCCCGGAATATATTATCTTCTCTCCCGGGATGTTTCTGCGGATGCATATCTCAAGCTCGCCCGGGCTGCATACCTCAACGGCACAGAAAGTCTCCGGCAGCACTTCCAGCAGGAAAGGATTGGCCTTCATCGAATAGCACAGTCCTATTCCCTGACCAAGGATATCCCGCACTGCCGCAGCACGCTCCGCAAACTCTGCTCCCGAAAAAACGTATGCAGGGGTAATAATACTCCTGCTTATATCCCTGTAGTTCAGATCTTTCATATCTGTCCTCCGGTTCCGTTCTGAAAATGCTTTTGCTGACCGCTCTCTCCTAGAATTCCTCGTCCTGGAGACGCTGGATTCTCCGGTACAAGGTCAGCCGGCTTGATCTTTACATCGAACTCGTCATCGATCTCGCTTACGAGGTTGATGATGTCGAAAGACTCGAGCAGCCTGTCGGTTACAAGGCTCTTCTCATTTGCAAAATCTATGTCAGGTCTGATACCTTCCAGTATTTCCATCAGTTGTTCCATATCTTGCTCTCCTTACATTGTTCCGGCATGTCGCCGTATATGATCACACTCTGCCCTCAGGCATATATTTATCTGCCTTGTGTCAGTTCTTCCAGCTTCTTACGGTCGAGCTTGCCGTTAGGCAGTCTCGGCAGCTCATCCATGGCGGTGAGCTTGCGCGGAGCCATGAACGACGGCAGCTCCGCCCTCAGGAAGAGGGATATCTCCTTAGGTGTCGCACTGCCCTTATAGAAAAGGCATATAGCCTTGCGTGCTGTGTTATATGTGCAGACGCACTCCTCGACGCCGTCAAGAAGAGCCGCTTTCTGCTCTATCTCTTCAGGCTCGATCCTGTGTCCGAGGTGCTTGAACTGGCGGTCCTTTCTTCCGAGGAAGTACAGTTCGCCATCGTCACCGATGCGTCCGAGGTCGCCCGTTTTGTACATCGGCTCCCTCCAGTGGCTGTGAACGGGGCTGGTGACAAAACTCTTCGCCGTCTGCTCAGGTGCATCATAGTATCCGAGTGCAAGTGCCGGTCCTCTGACGCATATCTCGCCGGTCTGACCTGCCTCTGCACAGCGGCCGTCCTCCGTGATCAGGTCGATCAGATAGTGACGGTACGGTTTTCCTATAGGTATGATCTCATCATCCTGAACGGTGTGGTCTATCACGTAATATGTGCATGACCCTGTCGCTTCCGTAGGTCCGTACTGGTTTATGAATACTGTATCCGGAAATGCTTCCTGCCATTTTCTCAGAAGCGGATTGGATATTACCGAGCCCGAGAAAACCACCCTCCTGAGAGGCGGAAGCGCCGGCATGTCTCCTGCATCATCGAACACTCCGAGCCTTGCAGGTATCTCAAGACCTGTCGCGCTCCAGCACAGTGTCGTTACTCCCGAATCATGCAGGCTTCCGATCAGGTTCTGCGGCATCGCGAATTCATTCGGATGGAGCATCACCGTCTTTGCGCCTGTCATGAGAGGCAGATACATGTCTCTTATAGCCGCGATGTAGTCAAGAGGAGCCTGGTTTCCGAGTATATCCGTGTCATCAAGCCCGATGACCTCCTGCAGGCCGTCGAGATAGCAGATCACAGCCTGATGGGACGTAAGCACGCCCTTAGGCTTACCGGTCGATCCCGAAGTGAACAGGATGTACAGCGGCGTCGTCTCAGTGATGGATGCTCTTCTTTCAGCCAGGACCTTTTCATCCGGAGCTGTCTTCAGTGCCTCCTCCATGATTATGAGGTTGCCGGCAAAACCGAGTTCTCTCGCCTTGTCTGCATGCTCCAGGTCTGCGATAAGAGTGTCAGGATCAGCAACATCCAGGATCTGCCTTAGCCTTGAGTCAGGCACGCCCGGATCCATCGGAGCATAAAAACACCCGGCCATTGCTATCCCGAGATAGCAAGCCGGAGTGTATACATGTCTGCCGGTAAGAACCGCGACCGGCCGCTCTTCTTTTTCTGCCGATGCTGTGACTGTACCAATCGAAGCAGCTGCAGCTCTGAGCTGAGCAAAACTTATCTCATCATTCCCATCGGTATAGATCGTCCTGTCACTATATAGAGCAGCTGCCCTGTCAAGGTAAGAAAGAATGCTGATTATCACGCGTGGTCCTCTTTCTGATTTCAGTCAGATATTATTGCAGTGCGCACAGATGATATTCATGCGCATACTATTTTTATAGTAACAAAGCAAGGTGATTATTCAAAGCCCATTAATTGGTCAGTTTTCTACAGTAAGTATATGCCCCTCTCCCTCTGTCATTTTCTCTTTTCTGCACCGGCGATCTTTGCTCCCAGCTTCATAAGATCGCTTGTCGGATGCTCAAATATCTCAAGACTGAAGAATGCTGTCATCGCCACGCCTATAAGGCAGTAAACTATCAACGGAAGCAGCATCTTCATATCTCCGCCTACGAAGGCATGCCCCTTGACCTGTCCGGCGACAGCTTCGTTATAAGTTCCGCCGAACAGCATGTACAGCCTCGGCAGCACCTTCCATGTCCTGAACAGATAGCACAGAGGTCTGTGCCAGAAGTATACCGACAGAGTCCTCGCTCCGACCGTAGTTATGAATCCGAGATCCTTATCCGGGATCAGAGCGATAACTGCGAATGTTATTATGAGTGCGACGCCCCACACAGCCAGCCTTATCCACCAGCCGTCTTTTACAGCATAGCTGAAGAAGTCCTGCAGGAACTCATACGAGCGCCTACCGGTGAACCACTTCCTCCAGCTGTACATGCCCCACTTGCCCGCATAGCACACGAACATGGTGACAATGACAGTGAGCCAGCTGAATATGACAATTGCAGTCCTCTTCGGGTTGTTTTTCTTCTTACCCGCTGTGCCTGCACTTCCATCATCAGCTGATACGTCAGCCCCTGCAGCTGTTCCTCCATACCCTTCTCCATTAAGAAATGGCAGGAACTTCTTCATGTCGAGATAGTAGCCTATCATATATATAGGCAGGAAGTTGATCATTCTCGACAGGCAGAATGTGTCTCCGACCGCCGGGAAGTATCCTATGACCGCACTCAGGGCAAAAGCTCCGAGTATCATAACAAACGGGCGGGTGTTCTTTATCGTTGGTGCACCGCCATCAGGTCCGACTATATCATTTGTGCGGCTGCCTCCGTCAATGTACCGCATAACATAGAAGAGCAGTTCATACTCCGCCATTACGAAGAGGTACCACGGGATACCCGGTTCCTCCAGCCAGTGCCACAGAGGGTTCTGTCCCATCAGCGTCCTTGTGAACTGCAGGAATATCTTGAGACCCCATGCGCACAGGAAGAATCCGGCTACCTTGTCCCATCTGAGCCTGGTCTCGCCTTTCACGCCGAGAGCTGCCCTCTCTTCAGTTATATAGTGCTTGTGCACAAGGCCCGAGATGAATATGAATGCAGGCATGTGGAACGAGTATATCCACAGCGTGATCCATCTCACCATATGAGAATCGGACACATAATCCGTGGTCATGTGTCCGATAACTACAAGAAATATAAACAGTGCTTTTACATTGTCGTACTTATAGATTCTCTTCTTTTCCATTGTTTTCCTGATATCAGATTGATGCTGCGTACGATTTTCTGATCTCTAGCCCTCAGATCCCTCTTCGCCTGCACTTCCTCCTCTCAGGCCCTTAAGGAAGTTCCTGAAAGATGCTTCCTTCCTGGCATCTTCCACAGCAGCTAGCTCCTCTGCAGTCGGATTCATGACCGCATTGATGTTGTCTATGCATGATGCAACGGAAGCATCGTCAGTCTTGTATACTTGGAACTTCTGATCCTGTGTAAGAGACGCAACATAGTCCATGTCATATTCGCCTGAGACCTTCTGTGACTGGATGTCCCATGTGCGCATGTCTCCGAGCTGCATCTTGACGAGCGCCTGCATATCGGATACCGGCATATCAGTCTCCATATCACCTGCGGCGGCTTCGAGCAAATCTCCATAATGTGTCAGCAGTGTAGATGATGATGTCATTTTATCGATCATCGCTTTGATTACTATCTGCTGGTTCTCTACCCTGTTTGAATCCTTGCCTTCGAAGGCCTTTCTCTCTCGCGCAAAATAAAGGGCTGCCTTGCCGCTTAATGGATTTTTCCCTTTGCCATACTGAAATTTAGAAATTGACGACTTAAAAGCGACCGGTGATTCTACAGTAATTCCACCCATGGCATTTATCATCTTAACTACTGCCGTGAAATTGACCTTAATATAATACTTAAGATCAAGCCCCAGCCAGTCTTCTACAGTATTTATTGTCTCGTCTACTCCATACACTCCTGTATGCGTCAGTTTGTCCATCTGGCCGGCGGTATGCAGCTTAACATATGCGTCCCTTGGAATCGATGTTAGCAGCACCTTTCTTGTTTGTGGGTTGACAGTAACTATCATGTTGACATCGCTTCGCTCGAGATCGAGGCCCTTTTCCTTGGACCACTGATCGATGCCGGTGATGTACACGTTGAACGGCTCCTCGGTAACGTTGATCTTGCTTGAAGACCCGGTCTGGATCCCCTGACCGGAGCCACTTATGTTATTCAGCATGGCGTACGTGCTCCCCATGAACACGGTCGCTGATGAGAATACGATCATGAAGAATATGGCCAGGATTATGCCGGTTATCCTGACACCCTTCTTTTTGCTGGTAAACAGGGCTGCGCAAATCAGTAGCAGACCCAGCAACACTGTGATCAGGCCCATGGTGAGCCCCGTCGGAAGCGCGTTAAGCAAAATGAGCATAACAAGAAAACCGATAGCCACTATCCCCATGATAAGGAGTGCTATCGTATAGCCTGTTTTGCGTCTCGTACCGGTTTTCTTTTTAGCCCGTTTGGCCATCTATTCTTCCTTGTTTTCAGTGTTGTTTTTGTTAGCTTCGGCTTCTGTCTCTTCGTCCTCTTTGTACGCCTCGCTTTCTTCAGCCGCTTCCTTCGCCTTTTCGGCAGCCTCTGCAGCTTCTTCAGCTTCCGCGGCCTCTGCAGCGGCAGTC
>CACWYF010000133.1 GCA_902765035.1 uncultured Eubacteriales bacterium | reverse complement strand
ACCCTTTGATACCCAGTACAGAAGCTGGGCATAGATCCCGCGGTCCGAGATGGTGGCGATCTGGGCATACTCCATTTCCAGCGGGTCAAGTCCCTCCGGAGGCCTGGTAGTGATCGTCGGTATTGTTTTCTTATCTCTGCCGAAGATGAGCCACATAATGATCAACAGGATCGCGCATCCCGGCATAATGAACCAAATCCACATATCTATCCCTCAAAAAACTTACACATTTTTTATCTAATATAACACATTGCAAGCTGCGCTATCCAGATATGATCAGTTCTCGTATGATCCGTTGTGAAAGCTGTGATTCATTGAATATATGATTATTTGGAGGGAGAAGAACTGTTTGAAGATTGTGACAAAAAGTATTTGAGTATTATCAGCAGTCTTTTGTAAAATTAAATGAAGAACAGGTAGAAAGGCAGGCGGATAAGGGGGTCTGTAATGACTGGAAGAAATAAAAGGAACAGCCTTGCAGTGCTTATCGCACTTCTTATATGTTTTGCATTGGTGGCTGCCGGCTGCTCGGGTACAGATAATGCTGCTATGGCAGGGGATTCACAGATGAACGATACCGAAGAGAAAGCAACAGAGAATGCAGAAGAAACACCTGCTGCAGAACCGGGAGTCTATGCTGTTCTCAAACAGTATGACAATAAGATAGAGATCACACCGGTGCCGGGGGGCATCACAGACAGCACGGTGCTCCCGACTTTCAGGTGCACTTTCGGAGATATGACAGAAGAAGCCCAGAAGGCACTTGAAGAAGGCCGGACTTTCCCTAAGGAGTTCTTCAGGGATCTGACTGCATGCATGCTGATAAGCGAAGACCAGATGGCGGGCAAGGAGCATGATGCCATCATGTATTCTCTTTCCACGCTTGCAGCAATGTCCAATGAGTTCTGGTCACTGGATCCTGCTCTTAAGACCGTGGAATATGAAGCCGGAGATGACGGCCGCATTGTAAAGAGCATCTATAACGTGCACTTCGGTTCCGCAGATAAGGACGGGCAGATAATATATGACAATCAGGCACGCAAGTGGTACTTGGGAGATGCAGAATACTCAGGCAGCATAGACAGCGAGCAGACACTTGCGATGTGGTGGACGGTATTTGATGTTGCGGACGGCAGCAACCAGTAATACACCGGCTGTATTGAATAACAACAAACTAAGAGGGGGTATCGAAATGAGAATATCAATAGATAAAATGCTGTATATGGACTGCCCTGAAGGCTTCCGACAGCTGAGCAAAGCATATAAGCAAAAGCATGAAGCAGTTCTCCTATGTCTGGCTTGACGATGTCAAGCGTGAGATCGACGGACAGGTTGCCAGAGGACTCGACTACAATTACATCGTGCAGGGGATCCACATGACAGGCGAATCGCTGGTAGTCAAGGTCGAAGAGAATCTTTTCTATTTCCATTTTTACGGCAGACAGGCGCGCAGGGAAGAAAGCCTTGCCGTGTTCCATGAGATCCTTGACGGCGTAGTGATCACGGAATAACTGGCGTTCATCGCACAGCACACGGAAAAACTGATTTATGTTAAAATTAATATGATTATGCGACGGAGACGCCCGGTAAGACAGAGGGGAAAAAATGACAGATAAGACAGTATATGTAGCAAGCGCGGGACAGACGCATATCCCGTTTCAGGAGAATGAAGGGGTACCTTTCGTACCGTTTGAAAAGCCGGCAAAGCCGGAGCCGCCGCTGGCTCCGCTTGAGCTGACTCAGGAAGCCCTTGATAAAGGATATGCACTGCCGTCGCAGAGGCATCACTTCCTTCCAGGCCTTACCTCAGAAATGCTGGACTGGTTCTGGGCGAACATGGAGAAGGGATACTATCTGTGGGCGCCGGGCTCGCACAAGAGATTCAACTGGCTTAAGACTCCTCATGAATACGGATTCGAGGATTCTGTACATATAATTGCTGAGACGACCGACCCGGCGCTGCCTGTTTTCGGAGGAGAAGGTGTAGAGATACACAGGCTGCATCTGACAGACTTCTATCCGTTTACGACAGCTCTCGGACATGTCATATGCGAGGGCGTCTTCAACGATGCCGGAGAACTTGTCGACTCTACAGTTCATGAATGGGAAGATGTCCCGGGAGGCATCGTCCATATAACAGCGACAGTCACGAATACCAGGGCTTCAATGCCGCCGGGATTCGTACTCGATATACTTAAAAAGGACCAGGAAGCAAAGCTGGTCCCTAATTATGCTACCGACCATGAGGACTACGAGGCCAGTCAGTGGCCTGTATTCCTCCCGAAACTGTACGATCTGTGGAAGGATCATCCGGATCCGTCTCAGAATGTACACTGCGACCTGTCCGTTGAATGGGGCAGCGATGGCAGACTGCACTATATCAATATGTAAGGAGAAACCACCGGTTTGAATACCTCATTGCTTGTTACAATATCGCTGTTTTGCTGGCTGTTTTTCCTGCTGTTTTTCAATTACGACAGGTGCAGATACAGAAACTGCCTGCTTCTGTTCATCTCTCTGTGCAGTACGGTGCCTGCATTATGCTCACTAGCGGGGGAGAACGCAACGCGCGTGTTTTACTTCTGCATGATCCTGTTCTGCATAGCTCTTCTCATAGTTCCGGTATTCCTTATCCACAACGGGATACTCATGATGAAGAGAGAGGGACGGAGCCTTTCCAACATGCTTTCGCTTCTTCTCGGTCTGGTGATAGGATTCGGAGAAGTCAGCACCTTCCTGTTCCTGCTGTGGGTACAGAATTCAGGCGGACAGGGCGGCGATGAGACCATATCCGAGGCAGAGGCGATGAGCCGTTATATGCTGGACAAGGGAATTCCTGAATACAGGATCATCAAAGAGGACCAGTCGACAACCACGATGGAGAACCTCGAGAACTGCAAGAAGCTTATAGACGGCATGGAAGGACGGAAGTACACGACACTTGTCACAAGCAACTATCATGTGTACAGAGCACTGAGATACTGCAGAAAGATAGGACTTGAATGCACGGGAATAGGCAGTCATGTCGCATTTTACTACTGGCCGAGCGCGCTGATACGCGAGTTCGTCGCCATACATAATGAGAAGAAGCATTTTTTACTGTTTATTGCAGGATGGATCCTTTGGATCATCATGCCGATGCTGTACGCACTGCACACTATCTAGGACAAACGGGGGAGAATTGAAATGATTTCTGAGATGGGAACAATCTTCGTCAGACTTGTCAGTTCGCTGTCAGTATTTATAGTCATAGCCGGACTGATAGGGGGGAGTGATATTATCAGCAGTATTGTGACCAGCAAGAGCAAGCGGCTTCATGCAGTTCTGATCGGAGTAGCGGGGGGCGTTTTCGGCATATACGGCAACCTGTCCGGGATGGATGTCAACGGTGCCATAGTCACTATAAGAGACATCGGCCCGATGCTGGCCGGTTTTCTTGCGGGGCCTCTTGCAGGTGTCGTTGCAGGCCTTATAGCCGGAATACACAGATATACTATGGGCGGCATCACTGCTGAAGCATGTGTGGTCGCGACAGGCCTGATTGGTATACTCTGCGGATGGCTGTCACGTGACCTTCAGGGCAGGATATTCACTCCGATATGGGCATTTACAGTTGGTGTCCTGATGGAGGGTATGCACCTCATAATCGTAATGCTGATGGTGAAACCGCAGGAAACTGCTGAGGAGATATGCAGGCAGATCGCGCTTCCGTTCATCTTTATTAACGCGACCGGATTCATGATGCTCATATTCCTCATAAAATATATCTGGAACCAGAAGGCTCTTGCAGAGGAGAGGAGCAGGCTGAGGTCAGAGCTGCAGGCGGCTACTGTCATACAGCATTCACTTCTGCCTACTGTAACAGACAGGAATCCGGGATGTGAGGAACTGGATCTCAGGGCATCGATGAAGGCTGCGAAGGAAGTCGGCGGAGATTTCTATGATTTCTTCTTCATCGATGATACGCATCTGGCACTGGTGATCGCGGATGTATCCGGCAAGGGAATACCTGCGGCACTCTTCATGGCCAATGCAAAGCAGACGATACAGAGCTGTGTCAGGGATTATCATGATCTGTCGAAGGCAGTGTTTGCTGCCAACAACAGTCTGTGCCAGAATAACGAGGCTGAGATGTTCGTCACTGCGTGGATCGGGATCATCAACCTCGAAAAAGGCAGCCTCAGATATGTCAACGCAGGCCACAACCATCCTGTTCTGATAACAGACCAGCCTTCATTCATCAGAGAAAGAAGCGGGGTCGTACTGGCTGCTATGGAAGACATGCCGTATACCGAAAACGTCCTTGAGTTGAATAAGGGCGACAAGATCCTTCTGTACACTGACGGCATAACGGAAGCTGAAAACAGCAGACACGAGCTGTTCGGAGAAGACAGGCTCCTTGAATGCCTTATGCATGCATCCGGCGACAGCGTAGAGAAAACGATGAACAAGGTCAATCAGAGCGTTGCCGGGTTTGTGAAGGAAAATGATCAGTTCGACGATATGACTATGATGTGCATCGAGTACAGAGGACCAGACAATACTACAGAAAAGGAATAAGAAATTTGAGAAGACTATGACACAAGAAGATAAAGAACTGCTATTGAAAGACCTTTGTGCGAGGTTGCCATATAAAACGTATGTTAAAACAGCAAAGGGCATTGGCT
>CACWYF010000132.1 GCA_902765035.1 uncultured Eubacteriales bacterium | reverse complement strand
AACGAAGTACTTGCATGCAACACTCTCTGCCACGAAGACGCTATCAGAGGTCTGGCAATGCTCAAGGCTAAGATGGCTGGCGAGACAATCAAGGCACCAGAAAGAAAGTACACACACGCTGTTAAGGAGAGCAACGTAGAGCTGATCGAGAAGGCTTACGGCACTAAGATGGAACTCGTAGACAACGAGCAGGCACTGCCAATGAGCGAGAAGAGAAAGGCTAAATACGACTAATTATTGGAAAGAGGTAGATTCGAGATATGAAATACGGTGACAAGATAATCAGAATGGAAGGCGTTATCGTGGAAGTCCATGACGGAAGCGTAGCCATCGACTTCAAGGGCAGACTGGGACATCTCAGGATACCTAAGAGGATGATCATTTCGGATTATGACTTAGAGATAGGTCAGGAGGTCGCCTGGAACATGAGCTTCATCGAACAGGAGAGCGCCGAAGTCAACGAGAGATATCTTGAAACTATCGATCATGCCAATAAACTCCAGGACGAAATGCATAACAGAACCAAACAGGAGGTTTAATCAGAAATGAGTATGACAGTTGTAAAAGGATTACAGTCTGAGATATTCGTACCTATCACTCCTAAGTCAGTTTGGGCTCCTGTAACTAAGCCCCTGAGCGAGATGACAGTTGCTCTTGCAACAGCTGCCGGCGTTCACAGAAAGGATCAGGAGAGATTCAACCTGGCTGGAGACTTCACATGGAGAAAGATCCCTAACGAGTCCACAGAGGATGAGCTGATGGTAACACACGGTGGTTACGACAACTCCGACGTTAACAAGGACATCAACTGCATGTTCCCTATCACAAGACTTAAGGAACTCGCAGCAGAGGGATTCATCAAGGCTTGCGCACCATACCATGCTGGATTCATGGGCGGCGGCGGAAACATTGAGAAGTTCACCAATGAGACAGGTCCGGCTGTAGCTCAGATGCTTAAGGATGAGGGCGTTGACGCTTGTCTCCTTACCGCTGGATGAGGAACCTGCCACCGCTCTGCAACAATCGTGCAGAGAGCAATCGAGGCTGCAGGTATCCCTACAGTTATTATCGCAGCACTTCCACCAGTTGTAAGACAGGCTGGTACACCGAGAGCTGCTGCTCCTATGGTACCTATGGGCGCTAACGCTGGTGCACCTCACGATGTTGAGATGCAGACAGCTATCGTAAAGGCTTCCCTCGAGCTCCTCGAGACAATCGAGACTCCGGGCAAGATCGTTACACTGCCTTACGAGTATCACGCAGTTATCTAATCGGGTATTTCGATTACATCCGGGACTATATATCCCGGCATGAACTGAATAGGACATCGATATCTGAAAGTATCGAAGATGGGGCTGAGCAATCAGCCCCATTTTTTCCAGGAGAAAGATCATTGTAAATGTCTTTCTCAATTGAAAACGTCCGCATTTTGAAATATTATATATGCGGAAACTACAACTTAAGTATCATTGAAACTCATTAAAAAGGAGAGGTCAGAATAGCAATGGCTGCAAATGATATTGAACTGAGAAGACTTGTCATCAAAGCGTTCCACATGACAGAAGTCGAGATGGGCGACGAGAACAAGATCACGACAAGCGGAAAGATGACGATCAACAACGACTGTCTTCCTGCTTTGGCCGAAAAGTACAGCGAAGTTATCGACCACATTGATGTAGAGATCATCAAGCCGGGCGATCACGACAGACACACCAACACAATCATGGATATAATCCCTATTTCCGTAAAGGTTCTCGGAAAGTGCGGAGAGGGTATAACCCACACCATCACTGGCGTATATGTAATGCCTACAGGCGTGGACGTAGATGGAGAGCAGGCTCACGAGTTCGGAAGCTCAGACGGCAATCTCAGCGAGATGCTTCACCTGAACAGAGCCGGCACACCTGCTGACGATGATTACATCATCTCCTTCAACATCACCTTCAAGAAGGGAATGGGCCAGGAAAGATATGCTATCATCGACGCATACAGAATGGTCGAGGAGTGGATGAACACTTTCAGAGCACAGCTCAAGAAGTTCGAGGGCACCAAGTGCACTGAGAGACACGAATACTACGACAGGATCAGACCTGGACAGAAGAAGGTCCTCGTTATCAAGGAGATGATCGCTCACGGTGCGATGCTCGACACATGGATCTTCCCGAACCAGCCATCCGGCGTAGAAGGCGGAAAGTCACTTATCGATTACGGCGCTATGCCTGTCATGCTGACTCCTAACGAGTTCAGAGACGGTGCTATCAAGGCGATGAACTAAGGAGGTAGAAAAATGGGAGTAGGTCCTTCGACTAAGGAAACAAGCCTTCATCACTTCAGAGATCCTCTTATCGAGGTACTTGGAGAAGACGAAGGAATCGACCTGATGGGAGCTCTCGTTTTCGGTTCTCCTGAGGGCAACGAAGAAAAGATCAGATGCTCACGTACTGCTGCAGTAGTCGCTGAGTGCTGCCGTCCTGACGGCGTTATTGTAGAGACAGACGGCTGGGGCAACCTGGACGTTGACTATGTCAACTGCGTCAATGAGATTGGCGAGAGAGGCATCCCTGTTGCAGGTCTCAACTGGAGCGGAACAGCAGGCACTTTCGTAGTAGAGAGCCCGTTCCTCGCCAACGTAGTCGACTTCAACAAGAACCCTGAGGGCATCGAGTCGAACATCGTAGGTGAGAACAACTACACCGAAGAAGACGTAAGAGAATGCGTCAAGAGACTGAAGATCGCAATGCTCAAGAAAGAGCGCGGACAGAAGTGGTATTAACACTGAGCGGGGCAGAAATACCCCGCTTTTTTATGCTATAATATTTCCATGTTTACGCATTTACACGTCCATACTGAATACAGCCTGCTCGACGGGATGAGCAGGATTTCCCAGCTGCCTGAATACGTGAAGGAGCTGGGGATGGATTCGTGCGCAATTACTGATCATGGCGCCATGTTCGGCGTGGTCGATTTCTATAAATCCTGCAAAAAGGCGGGCATCAAGCCGATCATCGGATGCGAGGTGTACACGGCAGCAAGGACCATGTACGACAAGGAAGCGGGCAAGGACCGCAACTCCGGTCACCTGATCCTGCTTGCCGAGAATCAGCAGGGTTACAGCAACCTGGTCAAGATCGTCTCGAAGGGTTATGTCGACGGCTTCTACTTCAGGCCTAGGGTCGACAAGAACCTCCTGAGGCAGTACAGCGAAGGCCTCATCTGCCTGTCGGGCTGCCTTGCCGGCAACACTCAGAGGATGCTCCTGAACAGGGATTACGAGGGTGCAAAACGAGAGGCGCTTGAGCTTCTCGATATATTCGGCGAGAACAATTTCTTCCTTGAGATACAGGATCATCATCTCGAAGAGGACAAGACTGTCATCGCCGGGCTCAAGAGGCTTTCGGCGGATATCGGCGTGCCTCTAGTTGCGACGAATGACGCGCACTACATAAGGCGCGAGGATGCGACGGCTCAGGACATCCTGATGTGCATCCAGACGCAGACCAACATAAATGACGAGAACCGCATCAGGTTCGAAAACGATGAGTTCTACATCAAGTCCGAGGACGAGATGAAGGCTCTCTTCGCGGATATACCGGATGCTGTCGAGAGGACACACGAGATAGCGGAGAGGTGCAACGTCGAATTCACTTTTGGCCAGTACCATCTGCCGGAGTACGTGCCGCCTGAAGGCATGACCTGCGACGAGTACCTCAGGAAGCTTTGCTATGAGGGGCTTGTTGGCAGATACGGCAAGTCTGCCATGGACCCTGATTCGGGCTACAGAAAGCGCCTCGAGATGGAGCTTTCCGTCATCGAGAACATGGGGTACGTCGAGTACTTCCTCATCGTGTGGGATTTCATCCACTATGCCAAGTCGCACAAGATAGCCGTCGGACCGGGCAGAGGCTCGGCTGCGGGCAGCATCGTTGCGTACAGCCTGGATATAACGGAGATAGATCCGATCAAATACAACCTGATTTTCGAGAGATTCCTCAATCCTGAGAGAGTCAGCATGCCGGATATCGACGTCGATTTCTGCATCGAGAGAAGGCAGGAGGTAATCGAGTACGTCAACAGAAAGTACGGCAGGGACAAGGTGTCGCAGATCATCACTTTCGGTACTCTCAAGGCCAAAGCGGCTGTCCGCGATGTCGCGAGGGCTCTCGACGCGTCGTACGCTGAGGGCGATGAGATAGCCAAAGCCATCCCGAATGAGCTCGGCATCACTATTGCCAAGGCTCTTGAGGTCAATCCGGAGCTGAGGAGAAGGTATGAGACCGAGCCGCTTGTGAAGCAGGTGCTCGATCTGTCGATGGCTCTTGAAGGACTGCCGCGGCACGCTTCGACGCATGCTGCCGGCGTGGTCATCTCCAAACTGCCGCTGGATGAATATGTGCCGCTTTACTCTTCGGACAAGGGCATCTCGACACAGTTCAACATGACGACGATAGAGGAGCTCGGACTTCTCAAGATGGACTTCCTGGGGCTCCGCAACCTTACGGTCATCAGGGACGCTCTTCGCATGATCGAGGAGAACCACGGCGTCACGATCGACTGGGCGAAGATGGGTTATGACGACCCTGAAGTATATAAGCTGATTGCAGACGGCAACACCAAGGGCGTGTTCCAGCTCGAGAGCGGCGGCATGACGGACTTCATGAAGAACCTCAGGCCGACCT
>CACWYF010000131.1 GCA_902765035.1 uncultured Eubacteriales bacterium | reverse complement strand
GAGCGCCTGCTCCAGGGCGCTGCCTTTCTGCTCTTTTAGGGCTCCCTCATTTATCCTTTTCAGGCCTGCCGGAGTCAGGCCGAGAACTACGATGCTGCCCTCGATGCCGTCCTCACGGAGGTTGACACCTTCCTCAAGAGTAGCAACGGCAAAATGATCAACTCCGTTGTATTTGAGGACTTTTGCACATTCAGTAGCGCCGTGTCCGTATCCGTTAGCCTTGATGACGCCGATCATGTTCGGGCACTTCATCTGGCGCTTGATTTCCTTGACATTATGGTCAAAAGCAGACATATCGATCTCTGCCCATACCTGTCTCAATGTTTCCTTATACATAGCAAATCTCCTTACATCCTGAACCGGCCGCACTATTCTTCGCATGACCGGTCCCGTTTTACACCCACCTTACAATTCCGCACAATGAGGGCATCTGCACGCCTTCACGTACACATAAATTTTACTCCTATAAACATTACATAGCAAGAACTCCGTTCCCCTTAATGGGAAACGGAGCTCGTGTACTTTCCTATTCTGCAGCCTCTTCTGCAGGTGCCTCTTCTGCGGCAGGTACCGGCCTTTCGATCAGCTGAATATCGTTCAGGAGCATCTGGCTCTTGTTGTATTCGATCCTGACCTTGTCGCCCTGCTGCGGGAAGTATCCGGTTGCATACTTGCTGTTCTTATCATAGTTCAGCTCAACGCTGGTGCCATTGATCGTAACAGTAAAGGTATTGGTTTCCGGATCACCTGATTCGATGATTCCTTCGCCGGAGATAATTACATCCGGTTCAGGTTCCGGCTCAGGCTCAGTAGCTGGTTCTTCCTGCTTCTCTTCAGGCTGAGTTTCATCCTGTGGCTGCTCCTCAGGAGTGGTCTCTTCCTGCGGCTGTTCTTCAGGAGTAGTCTCGTCCTCAGGCTGACCCTTATCCTCTTCCTTATCCGGATCCTCTTCCTTATCCTTGTCCTGGTCTTCGTCGCTCTTACCCTTTTCGAGCAGCTCCATCTTGATGAGCTTCATGCTCTTTTCCATGTAAGTGACTCTGACCTTGTCGTCTACTGCAGGCAGGTATCCGCTAGGGATGTCGAGGTCATCCTCGATATTGAGTACGAGTTCTGTCTCGTCATCGACCTTTACCTTGAAGGAGTTCGGATTTGCTTCGCTGGTCCACTCTGTGATGACAGCATCGACTGTTGCAGTCTGCTCTGATGGTTCTGGTTCCGGTTCAGGTGTTGGTTCCGGTTCTGGTTCCGGTTCTGGTTCCGGCTGCGGTGTCGGAGTCGGCTTTGGCTTGGCCTCCTTCTCCCACAGAGCCGTAACCGTCATGTCCTTGGTTACCTTGTTGAAGGACTTGTCCCAGCCCTTGAACTTGTAGCCCTTATGCTGAGGATTGGCAGGTGCCGGTGCGGCTTTGCCCTTCTCAACCTTTACGGTCTTGAGCGTTTTGCCGAATCCGTCAACGAATGTTACCTTGTATACAGTCGGCTGTGGTGTCTGCTTTACGCAGTAGATGTTGATAGCTTCAGCCTTGCCGCTGCTGAGAGTTCCGGTGTACTGGATCTCTGACTTGTAGCCCTTGGCCGGCTTATCGCCAGTATACTTTGTATTCTTTCCGGTCTGGATTATGTAAACCTGCTTGCCGGTATTCAGAGTCACATAGTTCTTGGCAACAGTCTCAATGGTTCCGTTGACAAGCTTGATCTCGATCTTCTCGGATTTCTCCTTGACAATGTCGATGTTGCTCGCCTTAGGAGTGCTCTTGACGTCGCCCTCGAAGGTGATCGTAACGGTGTCGCCGACTCTGACGTACTTGGCAGCGCCTGTGACACTGGTGTCCTTGTCAAGTTCGAACCTGTACGATGTCGATGAATCGATTGCTACGAGCATGGACTTTTCAGTAAACTCGGTAACCGTTCCGCTGATGGTCGTCTTCTCAGGAACCTTGTCCGCTTCCTTTGAAACGTTAATGACCGACGCATACGGATACTCGTTCAGGTCTCCCATGTATACGAGATCTACTTCATCACCCTTGCTCAGCTCCCCGTTGATCTCCGTTTCATCATTGATGGTAAAAGATACCGTCAGGCTTTTGCCCGTGACCGTGACTGACTTATCCGTTACATCAGCTACCTGTCCGCTGAAAGTCAGGTCCTTCTGTACGTGTTCACGCAAAATGACTTTGTCCGCCGTCTTATTGTCTCCTGATGAGTGGTACTCAACGTCAACAACGTCGTCAAGGTTCAGCGCGTCCATGCCGCCCAGATCGTACACCGTCTCATCGGTGGTCTTGTCTGAATGTCAAGCAAAATTTTCCCGGTAAGGTAAACAGTTTTTTCTTTCCGCGGTAAACAGATTTTTCAACCTGTGGTAGGCAGATTTTTCGTTTTACGGTAAGGAGATTTTTCTCCATGTGGTAAGCAGTTTTTTCTCACCATGGTAAGGAAATTTTTCTCTGGTACGGTATAGGTAAGGTAACCCTCTCCTCGAACTTTGAAAAAAGCATATTCTCAGTCGATCAGCATCTCAGGATGCTTGAGTCGGTAAGACTCTCCCCTGAAAGAGAAGCATGATGCGTGATGCAGTATCCGATCCAGCATAGCCGTTGTAAGGACCGGATCTCCCATCATCTCAGCCCACTCGGTTATCTCCTTGTTGGTTGTGAAGATGATCGATGTCGTCTCGTATGTGTCGCTTATGAAAGTGAAAAACCGATTGGCTTGGGCACGGCTGATCGGTGTGTAGCCGATCTCATCGAGTATGACCAGCTGAGCCTTGCGTATGTTTTTCAGTCTGAAGCCTGCGCTTCTTTCAGTTTCAGCGTTGTCTAGGATCTTTACAAAGTTGGACATCCTCTCGAAGCAGACTGTGTAGCCCGAGTTGATGGCCTCAAGTCCAAGTCCTACGGCAAGCATCGTCTTGCCGAGACCCGGAGGCCCGGCAAAGACAATGTTAGCGTTAGTATCTATCCAGTTGAGTTCCTTCAGCTGCCTGATCTGGCCGGCAGATATTCCTGCATCAAGCTCAGATGGATCAAACAACTCGACCGGCTTCGGATTCGGCGGGAAATGTGCCGCAGAGTAATTCCGTTTACGCCTGCGCTCATTCCTCCCTCGGACCTCAGTCTCAAGGATATCCAGCAGGAACTCCCTGTAAGAGGACTGATTCGATTCAGCTCGTTCCAGTATGTCCGCGAGCTCTCTGGCGGAATGCTTCAGCGTGAAAGTCTGCAGCAGTGCTATGAGCCTTTCAACAGGTATGCGCTTAGTGTCGAAGTCTCTCATGACCTGTTTGTTCATGAAGTCACCTCGCTTCCGGTGCTCCTGCAGCGGTCATTGAAGGCCTTCTGGTATGTGCTGAGAGCCTGCTTCTGGACTTCATCCATAGGGGCTATGTACTCAGCCCATGAGATCTGCCCCTGTTCGACGGACTTGAAGACCTCTTTGAATTGTGAGAATCTGTATCTCCAGTTCTCACAGCAGAGCTTCAAAACTACTGCTACTGTCGCACGGTCGGGGTCCTTCTTGTTAAGGAAGTCCTCGATCGCAGAGAACTGTTCCACGAGATAACGTGGATTCTCCTTCTTGACTCCGTTGATGAAGTGCTGGAAGTCCGGGCAGTTCCATCGCAGGCGCATGCGTTCAACGATCGGCATCCAGCTGTCATTAGGCCGATGCTTATGTTCATCAAGCTGTATCGTTCTTCCGCGGCACTCAGACAAAGAGTGTGTGCAGACGAATCTTTTGGATTCATCATACACGTGCATCTTGCTGCCGGTGACCTTGAAGAATACTGTATGGTAGCAGCATTCTTTCGGAACAGAATATTTGCAGGTCCTGTATTTTATGAACGGGTATCCGCCGATCTTCACTTCTGTGAAGGAATTCGGCGAATTCTCATAGTATGACGGTATGACTGGTCTGAGAGAGTTCCGCTCCAGATAGTTAAGTATTTCCTCAGGCACACAGTATGTCGTCTGATGTATCCGCTTGTTCTTGCGGTTGAGCCAGCCCGGAAGAGACCGCCATACATCGTTGATCGATTCGATGGTCGTCATCCTGGAGCTGAAGAAGTTCTTCTTTACGAAGCCGACAGAATTCTCGACAGGACCTTTAGACTCAGGATCTGCCTTATGGCATACCCAGAGCTTGAGTTCCTGTTCAGCGCAG
This sequence comes from uncultured Eubacteriales bacterium, assembly GCA_902765035.1. GTDB lineage: Bacteria > Bacillota > Clostridia > Peptostreptococcales > Anaerovoracaceae > Crickella. The sequence continues at coordinate 6,107 of CACWYF010000131.1, read as the reverse complement.
AAGTCTTTGAACACTCGTGTCTCAACGACTTCTCCATAGGTCTCGCTTGCTACAAAGACTGCATCCTGATCGATCACCAGTGTAGTCGGTCTTCCGCCGAGTCTGCAGAATGCTCTGTAGATAGCACTGCATGCTTCCTCGGCATTGTATTTGTGATCTTGAGCGAAGACCACGAGATAGCGGCTGTATCTGAGGAGGAGACAGATGAAATGCACCCTGAGTCCTCTTGAGATACCTATCTCGCCAAAGTCGATCAGCATCTGTTCGCCGGGAGCTGTGTCGAACACTGTGTCATATACGCGACCGCTTTCACCGGTCGCTGCGACTATGCCGTGATCTTCGAGATAGTGTACGTAATTGCGAAGCGTCTGTGGATTGCCAGGCAGCGCTTCAAGGTCTCCGTTCTCTATGAATTTCTCTTCAAGAAAGTCATAGACGGAGCTTATGCACAGGGACTTATTATCTCTGTTGTTCTCGAGAACCTTGATGATCTCAGAGCGGAATGGCTCTTCATCGAACACTTTAGGCTTCTCGAGTTTTTCTCCCGGGTCGTCCGGGAGGACATCCATGCCGTAATACTTGCGTATGGTCGGCATTGACGGCGGCTTGATTCCCCGGGCTTCATAGTAGTCACGGATACCGGCTACTGTGTAACCCTGGAGCTTCAGATCGATGATCTCCTGCATCATGAATTTGTTCAGCATAGTGTATCCTCCTCCAACATTGCTTTGTTGGTTTCAGTATACTGGATACCTATGCTCCTCCTTTGTGAAAGTACTCATCATGCAGGAAAAAAGTCCTTACCGCCAGAAGAAAATATTGCTTACCGCACTGAGAAAAAAGTGCTTACCGTGCAGAGAAAATTCTGAGAAAATTCTGCCTACCGCACGAAGAAAAATCTGCTTACCGGCTGGAGAAAATACTCCTTACCGCATGATGGCAAATTCATCTTACCGTGCATAGTCAGACTGAATGCGTGCGCAAGGACATCCCTGAACATCTCGGTCTGAGCGATTCCGCAGTAATATATGATACCTTCATGCTCTGTGGACCTAACGTAATACTCATCCCCATATATGCTGACAAACCCCATGAACGATCCTTCAGGTTTGCAGCTTTCTGCAGATTTCCGACATGATGGAACCGCGCATCTTATCGTTGCTGCTGTATTTTATGATGCCTGTCTTAGGGTCAACTCCTGAAATGAACCCGTTGACAGGAGCCAGTGCGGAAACGGCAGCTTCGATATCTGAATAGGAGGCAGCGGAATTCGCAGCAGGATCCACAGCGATGATAAGAGCTTCGTAGGATTTTTCATCTGAGAGGTAGTCAAGAGAAATTCCGTGCATATCTCCTGTCAGACCTGTGAAGACCTGTGACCTCATCTTTGACGCCTGCGATGGACACATTATCCACACCTCTGAGGAGGCGCCGGAAACCGTAGGTCGCAGACCCTTCATCCTTTCCGAGAGACACGCCTCTGTACCTGCTGCCTGAGACAAGCTCATCGCCTGCAGTATCATATATCGTTATATAATTGGCGCCGATATTCTCAGCAGCCTGTCTGAGCCATGCCTCATTCTGATAATCAGGATGGTCTTCGAGCTGCGCGGCAATGTTCTTTGCTTCATTTATATACCTGTCACTTGTCTGCTTCTAGGTTCTCTCGTTGCGGATCTCATCATCCTCAATTCTCTGTTTGAGCTCAGCAAGGATGTTTGCCTCGTTGGTCGACTCAATGAACAGGCAGTTGAGAGGGACAATGAAGGAAGCGGCGGCAAAAATTACAAGTGCAGAGACTATCAGTGCGGTGGTTGTCCTGCGCTTTATGCTTGCAGGATTATACCTTTTGCGCTGACTCTCATTCAGGGCTTCCTCGTTGACCGTGACGAATACTGAGTATATCCAGACAGCCAGAGTAATCAGAATGATCATGGATATGATCAGGAGAAGGATGGTCTGCTGCATGGATCCCAGCAGTACGCTTTTGACATCTATGATGATCAGCATGCCCGCCTCAATACCGGAGTTGTCCGGACGCATGATGCTGATTCTCTTGTATGAGCCGTTTATATCTGCAGTCAGGGTGCCTTTGGTGTTAAGCTTTTCGATTCGTGCTGCCGAAAGGCCGGTATCTGAAAGCTTCCGGTATTCAGAATAATCGTTGGTGCCTGTAATTACAGCAGTATCCGATGTAAGCTCGCCTGATGCGAGATATAAATAGTCGCATCCGTTTGCGTTTGCGAGATTCGTAAGAGCTTCGGAAATACCGGCACCTTCTTCAGCCTCGCCAGATGCAGAGGCGGTGTCGCCGGTCGCTGTGCCGTAAGTCTCGATGAATGTCGATGCATGCCTGGCGGCCTCAGCGTTTTTTTCTGAAAAACCATAGAGAAATACGAGCCTATGGCAGATTCGGCCATGAACAGACACGCGATAACAAGGAATATGATCGTTGTTATTTTCTTTTGCTTAAGTTTTTTCATATATCTGCTGACCTTTCAGATGCTTCCGCGCGTGAAAGCATAGTTATCCAACCTTCATAAAATAATCCAAAATAATACGCAAATAATTGTATGTTAGCAATTTGCCTTAACGTATCTTTAGCTGGTTTTTCAGAGGCTGAGGCATCTGCAGGGAGCGCTGTGCAGCTTGCAATGAGCCGGAAAATCAGCTAACATTTTCTCATGGAAAAATACACTCTCAGACCGGTCGCTCACATCCGGTCAGACTACAATGAAAAATTCGGCATCCCGAGGCAGCCGGGACTGGTCAGCCTCGAGCAGGCGGTCGTCATAGACCCTGAGTTCAGAAACGCTGATGCGCTGAGAGGGCTTGAGGATTTTACCCACATCTGGCTCATCTGGGGCTTCAGTGCGAATGAGGTCAACATGGAAGCGGACCCGGTGAAGTGGTCGCCGACTGTAAGGCCTCCGAGGCTGGGGGGCAAAATCAGAAAGGGCGTATGGGCGACAAGATCCCCGTACCGTCCCAATTCGCTTGGCATGTCATGCGTCAGGCTCGTGCGGATCGAGCACGGCGGCAGACCTGTGAGCAGTACGGAAGGAATCGGCGAGACACAGGAAGAACTGGCGATAATAGTGTCCGGTGCGGATATGATGAACGGCACACCTGTATATGATATCAAGCCTTACATCCCGTATTCGGACTGCCATCCCGAAGCGGGCGGAGGTTTTACCGACACAGCTGAATTCAGGAGGCTCAGAGTCGAGTTCCCGGAGGAACTTCTCGGGCTGATAGACGCGGACAAGCGGGAAGGGCTTATAAGCGTTCTCGAGTCCGATCCCCGCGGAGCATATGAAAAACAGCCCGGATATACATACGGCATGTCGTTCGGGAAATGGGATATAAAATTTGCAGTAGACGGTGATGTCCTTAAGGTCACGGACGTTGCCGGTACAAGAGCTGATATATAGTGATCAAACGGTTATGAAAGACAGAAGATGTGTGATTATCGGCGGTGCAGAAATTAAGGAATATGACCGCATCCGCTCATATCTAAAAGAAGATGATTTTGTAATATACTGTGACAGCGGTCTCAGACATGCAGAGGGGCTCAGAAGAAAGCCTTCTCTTATAGTAGGGGACTTTGATTCATATGAGAATCCGCATGCGGATACAGAGACCATCGTGCTGCCTGTAGTCAAGGATGACACAGACACCGTATATGCAGCCAAGGAGGGCATGAGAAGGGGTTTCAGGGAGTTCCTGATGCTCGGCGTATTCGGGGGCAGGATGGACCATACACTTGCGAATGTGTATCAGATGTTCGACCTGGAGTCGAAGGGATGCACAGTCCTTGCGGCGGATGACTATTCCGAGTTTACGGTCATATCTGAGGGCGGAACTGCCCGCGTCAGCGACAGATACCCGTTTTTCTCTCTTCTGAACATGACCGGAACTGCAAGAGGAATATCTATTAAAGGCGCAAAGTATACGCTCGACGGTGCTGAGATCACAAGCGGCTACCAGTATGCCGTAAGTAACGAGGTGCTGCCCGGACAGACAGCAGAGATAACCATTAAAGAGGGAAGACTTCTTCTTATAATGGACCTGTGATGATACTGTTATGACAGAGAAGACCGTCTCTGTTGTCATCATCTGAAAGAAAATAGAGTTGAGGGGCTCAACGTTCGGATTTTTGAGCTGATCCGGATGTATTTTTTGTGTGAAAAAAAGATTCACACGCAGCTGCCTTGACATCATTATAGATTCTTGTTAACATATGGCGATTTGAGATTAAAGGAGATATTTGATGGACAAAATGAAGACTTCGAGAATCGAATTCAGCCCGACGATAGACATAAACTTGCTCCGAAAGGCGGGTGTCGATTTGTCTTCTCAATACACTATTATTCCCGGTTTTTGCGACGTGCATGTGCACTTCAGAGAACCGGGTTTTTCTTATAAGGAGACAATAAAAACAGGCGCTGAAGCAGCGGCCCACGGGGGCTACACTGCAGTATGCACGATGCCTAACCTGAATCCGGTCGCGGATACGGAAGAGCATCTGGACGAGCAGCTTGCGATCATCGAAAACGATGCGTGCATCCACGTATATCCTTATGCGGCCATCACGATGGGTCAGAAGGGCGAAGAGCTCGCTGACCTTGAGAGCATGGCGGACAAGTGCATAGCCTTCTCTGACGACGGACACGGAGTCCAGTCCGATGACATGATGAGAGAGGCGATGATGACGGCAAAGTCGCTGGGAAAGATAATAACCGCTCACTGCGAGGTAAACAAACTGTTGCGCGGCGGCTATATTCATGACGGTGAGTATGCCCGCCTTCACGGACACCGCGGCATTTGCGCCGAGAGCGAGTGGGCACAAATTGAGCGCGACTGTCGCCTTGCGGAGCAAACGGGTTGCCGCTACCATGTGTGCCACATCTCTACAAAAGAGAGCGTGGACATCATAAGAAAGGCCAAGGCTGAAGGTGTGGACGTAACATGTGAGACAGCACCGCACTATCTCCTCCTGGATGACAGCATGCTCGAAGAGGACGGCAAGTGGAAGATGAACCCGCCTCTCAGGGATGCATCGGACAGAGAGGCGCTCATAGAGGGCATCATCGACGGCACGATAGACTGCATCGCGACAGACCACGCGCCTCACTCAGCTGAAGAGAAATCACGCGGACTTGAGAAGTCTGCTTTCGGAATAGTAGGGATAGAGACAGCGTTCCCGCTCCTGTACACATACCTGGTGATCCCGGGAATCATAAGCATGGAGAGGCTTGAGGAACTGCTGGTCTACAATCCGCGCAGAAGATTCGGCATACCTCTCGGCAACGACTACTCAGTATGGGACCTCGGAGTCGAGTGGACTATAACACCTGAACTTGACTTCCTCTCGAAGGGAAAGGCAACACCTTTCGAAGGATGGAGAGTCAGCGGCATGAACGTACTCACTGTATGCGACGGCAAGCCGGCATACATTCACAGATAGAAGGAGGGCAGTATGGCAAAGAGAAAAGACATCAAGAAAGTACTTATCATCGGTTCGGGCCCGATCGTTATCGGTCAGGCAGCGGAGTTTGACTACGCCGGAACACAGGCGTGTCTCGCACTCAAGGAAGAGGGGTATGAAGTTATCCTGTGCAACTCCAATCCTGCAACGATAATGACAGACACCACTATCGCAGACAAGGTGTACATGGAGCCTCTTACACTTGAATATATAGCAAAGATCCTCAGATACGAGAGACCTGATGCTATCGTTCCGGGAATCGGCGGTCAGACAGGACTCAATCTGGCAATGCAGCTTGAGAAGAAGGGCGTCCTCGACGAATGCCGCGTCAAGCTCCTGGGCACACCGAGTGAATCCATCGAGAGAGCTGAGGACAGAGAGCTCTTCAAGGAGATGTGCCAGTCCATCGGCGAGCCGGTCATCCCGAGCGAGATCACATACAGCATCGAAGAGGCTAAGAAAGCCGCTGAAGACATCGGCTATCCGGTAGTTCTGAGACCTGCGTTCACACTCGGCGGAACAGGCGGCGGTTTTGCCAACGATGAGAAGGAACTTGAAGATATCGCCATCAATGCATTCAACCTCTCACCTGTACACCAGGTGCTCGTAGAGAAGT
>CACWYF010000130.1 GCA_902765035.1 uncultured Eubacteriales bacterium | reverse complement strand
TCTCGGCATTCCACTCCGTCACATCGAGGCCCTCAAAGACTGCCTCAGCAGTATTATCCTCTGACCTGACCGTCTTCATCACCTCTATACCGTGTCCCTTAAGAGTGAAAGTCACCTCATTGTCAGCATACATCTCGGCCTTCAGCTTAGCGGTATATCCGTCAGAAGTCTTTTCACAGGCAAAATCAATATCCCTGATGCCGTCTCTGTCCTCGATCCTCAGCAGCACATCGCGGAATATACCGTTGTTGCGGAACATGTCCTGACATTCAAGATAAGTGCCGGTGCACCACCTGCGCACTACGACCACGAGCTCGTTTTCACCCTCATGAATAAGGTGCGATGCATAGAATTCCGCTGTATTGTGAGCTCCTTCGGTATATCCTGCAAAACGCCCGTTGACATAGACGTCAGCACAGCTGGCTACACCAAGAAAGCTCAGAATATGCTTTTTTGACAGGTCTTCAGCAGTGAAGAACGTCCTGTAGATACCTGCAAAATTGTATTCCTCGCCCGGATCCGTCCATCTCGGTCTGGTGCCCTTATCTGCGCCGGTCCAGCAGAATGTCCTGCCCACCTTCTCAGTCTCAGGGATCTTCGGCGGATCGAACGGGAACTGATATCTCGTGTTGACATAGAAAGGCTTATCGTAGCCTCTGAACTGCCAGCATGACGGCACATCGATTTTATCAAAATCGGTGTTGTCCGTATCAAGGACATCAGGAATCTCCGCAGGAAGCGGATAGAATCTGAAATCCCAGTCGCCGTTCAGGCATTTTACCATAGGTGAGCTGTATCTCTTGGCCTTACCGGAAGCCGCATCGGAAGATGCCCTGTCCGGATAAGGGATGAAATAGCTTCTCGGCTGCAGCTCATTGATGCTGATCGTATCAAAACTGCAGTAGTTGGTCTTGTTGATCCTGTATTTCAAGTTATATCTCCTTACATATGATATCGACGGCCTGATCCTTCCCCCCTGTCAGATCAGTATACCGAATCCTTCCATATCTGGAAGCTCTCGTCTCCGAGGACCCTTACTCTCGGAAGTTTTGCAGGGTCCATACCCTTTCTTACTCTGTCATATTCCACTGTGAATGCGCATGCGATGCCCTGGTCACGCACGGCCTCAAGCATGTCTTCCGTATAGTCTCCGTACGGATATGCGAGCGCATCATTGGTCCCTGTCAGCCCGGCAGCCTTAGCAAGGTCTGCTTTGATCTCATCTCTGCTCATCGCGGCCATAATGCCTTTATGGCCGTCAACAAGCGGCTCCACCTTCTGATGCATCGCATACGTATGGCTTTCAAAATCTATAAGCGGTGACGCGTACTCCCTGATTTTCCCGGCTCCGTCGTTTTTCTCCCATCCGATCATGAAGGATGTTGCCGGGATGTTGTATTTTTCCAGTACAGGAATGCCGTACTTCAGGAATGCTTCTTTTCCGTCATCGAAAGTGAGGACAGTACATGTTGCCGGCAGGGATATCTCATCATCGACCCATGCTCTGAGTTCCTTCCATCCCGGATAGTAGAAGTCATTCTCCTGAAGGAATGCAAGGTGCTCCTCCAGGGTCGTATCGAGTATCCAGTTGCCGTCGAGATCTTCAGGAACATCATCTGCAGTATATACCCAGTGGTACATCATGACAGGCACATTGGTGGCCTTATCTCCGAAGTCCTCCTCGCTGAGAACCTGTACAGTCCTCTCAGCTGATGCGGAATCCCCGTCGTTTTTTGCCTTGTATGTTACCTTGTATTCTCCCGGCTCTGAAGTATCGACTTTCCCCTTTATGACGATATCACCTTCAGGAATGGCTCCGCTTCTCCTGTCAATGGCAAAAGCCCCGTTCTCAATATACGGGTCTCCCACGAGAACCTTCTGTACAGATGATCCCTTGAGCCCGATGACTATGTTCTCAGAGGCAGCCTCAGCCTCAGCGTCCGCATCTTTCTCTTCTGTCTGCTCTGCAGGTGCGGGGGCAGCGGCCTGCGGTTTCTCATTCCTGCTGTTTCTTGCATGGACCGAGCACGCAATGACAGCGATCATTATGAGCACAAGAATGAGGCCGAGCAGGATAAAGGCTCTCAGCCTTTTACGTCTCCGCCTCTTCTGTCTCCTCATCTGCTGCTTTCTCTTTTCAAGGCTTGCAGCAGCTGCGGCTTTTCTGAGTTCTTCGTTTCTGTAATCAGTTTCTTCTGGCCTTATCATCTCTCACCCACAGGACTCTCTCAAGTCTCTCGGTGTTGCTGCGTCTCGGCAGGAAGAGAGGTACATACTCTACTATCAGGTTGGAGGTTTCAAGTCCGAACCATCTCGCCGGGCTTCCTGCGATCCTTCTGATAAAATACTTGGTATGTATGAACAGATTGTCGCTGGCAGAAATGTCTCCCTCGAGCGGCATCCTCTTTCTGAGCATACAGAACTTGAAAGAACCGACATCGGAAGGTCCGTATATCGAGTGCTTCTTGTTCTGTTTTGGCAGCTCTCCTGACGCAAGCAGGTCATGCACTATCTGCCTCAGATAGACATTTACTGCCTGTTTTACCTTGAATCCAAGATTCAGATTGACGCGGAATATGTAATCCGTACCGAAGGTCTCAACCTCATACTCTCTCTGGAACGGGCTGTTGGTCGTATTGACGCTGATGAACCAGTACGCATCCGCCTTCTTAGGCTCCTTATCCAGGATAGAGTACAGGATATCTCTGTCTATCTCCTCAAAGTCCTCGCCCTTTGCTATATATACAAGATTGTTGGAGCAAAGCGGGATCTCTTCATCTTCCTGGAGACCTTTAATAGTATCGAGATAGTCGCGCATCGGCAGCTTGACACTCTGCATGCGTTCGAGCTGAGTACCGCGGTACCAGCTGAGCATCACGAACAGAATGGCAAGTGAAAGTATAATAGCTACATAGCCTCCTACAGCGAACTTGCCCAGGCTGGATATGAAGAAGACTCCTTCCAGCGCGAAGAATGTGATCGCGAAAAGTATCGCACCGAACACCCTCCTGTGAACGATTCCGATGTATACCGTGAACATGATCGTCATCATCAGCATGCTTATGGTGATCGCAAGTCCGTATGCGTTCTCCATACGTGAGCCGCTGCGGAAATACAGAATTACGGCTATGCAAAGGAACCACAGTATCTTATTGATTATAGGAACGTATATCTGTCCCTTGGTATCCGACGGATATCTGACGTTGAGATGCGGCATCAGGTCAAGGCTGGCTGCCTCGTGAACGAGAGTATAGCTGCCGCTTATGAGAGCCTGGCTGGCGATAATAGCCGCAAGTGCACTCAGTATGATAGCTACCGGTCTCATTCCTGCAGGGAGCATCATGTAGAATGGATTGATCTCTTCTATTGCCGCCATCTCAGCATTTGTGCTGTTTTTGATGATCCATACGCACTGACCCATGTAGTTGAGTATCAGGCAGATCTTGACGAACGGCCAGCTGATCATGATATTCTCTCTGCCGACATGGCCCATATCCGTATACAGGGCCTCTGCACCTGTTGTACAGAGGAATACGCTTCCGAGTATCATCAGTCCCGCCTTGTTGCCCGGGCTGAAGAGCACCCTTACAGCATACAGCGGATTGAGAGCTCTTATTATGCTCAGATCGCCAAGTGACAGCCATATCCCTGTTATCCCCAGGAACAGGAACCATATCATCATGACAGGTCCGAACAGCTTGCCTATAGCGCTCGTGCCGTTTCTCTGGATGACGAAAAGTGCGCAGACTATTGCGATCGTGATGAGCAGTACAATATGCTGCCCGTCTCCCAGGATACGGTTCATCACGCTGATGCTCCTGAGACCTTCGACCGCTGTAGTAACGGTAACGGCAGGTGTCAGGACACCGTCGGCGAGCATTGTGGCTCCGCCTATCATCGTCGGGATGATAAGCCATTTTCCACACTCCCTGACAAGACTGTACAGGGCGAATATACCGCCCTCACCGTGGTTGTCAGCACGAAGTGCTATCAGAACATGCTTTACAGTCGTCAGCAATGTGATCGTCCATATGACAAGCGAAAGCGATCCGACTATAAAAGTCTCATCAACATTGGCAAGCCCGCCGTTCCCCTCGACGATCGACTTCATTACGTACATAGGAGATGTTCCTATATCTCCGTATACGATGCCTATCGTAACGAGGAACATTCCCGCGCTAAAGCGTCCCTTGCGGGTTTCAATTTCCTGCATACCAATACCTCTTCCTCGGCTTCCCACGACCGGGTATACTCAAAATCTATTGGTATTATAGCACTAGTATGTTATCTTGACATAAACTTTCTCGCTGCAGCTATGCCGATCTTATACGGCAGCGGTCTGAGGTCTCTGTCTGCCTTCTTCAGCATTGCTCTTATACGGATGTGCTGCGGGCAGTGCTGTTCGCACTTGCCGCATCCTATGCACTGCGATGCGAAGGCAGGCTCCTTGTTCAGTCCTACGTTGCGGGCGTATTCGAATCTCACAGGATTCTTCTTACCCTCTATGTACATGAGATTCCAGTGATAGAAGGTGCCCGGGATGTCCACGCCCTGCGGGCATGGCATGCAGTATCTGCAGCCTGTGCAGCCGACCTGCTCCTTCTCCCTGATGATCCTCTTCACCTTATCTATGAGTGCTCTGTCTGCATCTGTAAAGCATCCGGTCTCTGCTTCTGATGCTATGCGGATGTTCTCCCTGACCATTTCTTCAGAGTTCATACCCGACAGCACGCACATGATTTCCGGCTGATCCCAGAGCCATCTGAGG
>CACWYF010000129.1 GCA_902765035.1 uncultured Eubacteriales bacterium | reverse complement strand
ACGGCCACAATAAGGCAAGAGCTCTTGCGGCAACGGTTGAGGGCGGCGTTTCCCAGAAGTGGACCTGCAGTGCCCTGCAGAACCACAACGGCGCGATCATCGCCTGCGATGAGGCGGCCTGCGGCGAGCTGACTGTGGACACCTATAAGTATTTCCTGGATATTGAGAAGAAAGAGAGGCTGTAAAGATGTATACAATTACAGATCTCTATGACCTGGACCATACGCTGGCCGCTGATTATCTGCGGCAGTTTACCTATCCTTGGGAAGCTCTTAAGGGAATCAAGGATTTCATCCTTGAGCTCGGTCCTACACTCGACCCTGAGGAGTATGAAGAGGTCAGCAAAAATGTATGGGTCCACAAGACTGCCAAGGTCTTCCCGAGCGCATATCTCGGATCTCCTTGCATCATCGGACCTAACACAGAGGTAAGACACTGCGCATTCGTAAGAGGCTCCGCTCTTGTAGGAGCTGACTGCGTAGTCGGAAACTCCGTAGAACTCAAGAATGTCATCCTCTTCGATCACGTTCAGACACCTCACTACAACTATGTAGGCGACTCCATCCTCGGCTACTACAGCCACATGGGAGCTGGTTCGATCACTTCCAACGTAAAGTCCGACAAGAAGCTTGTAGTCGTTCACAACGGCACAGAGGACATCGAGACAGGAATCAAGAAGTTCGGAGCAATGCTCGGCGACCACGTCGAAGTAGGCTGTAACTCAGTATGCAACCCTGGAACAGTCATCGGAAGATACAGCAACATCTATCCTACATCCTGCGTCCGCGGAGTAGTGCCTGAAAAGAGCATCTACAAAAACAGCGGCGAAGTAGTAGAGAAGAGAGACTAGCTCCCGATACCGGAAACACACAGAAATTGAGACCATCTTTCTATACGGGAAGAGATTCGAATTTGCAGAAGTCCATATCTGTATAATTCCGGATTTGCTGAAATCCAGATAAGAAGAAATCTTGATTATAAGAGCACCATACAAGGCTGCAAGTGCAATGCATCCTGTAGGGTGCTCTTTGTTATGTGCCTTGTTTGGACACGGAGATCATGGTAAGCCAGCGGCAGCATACAGCACGCGCGAGAGTACAACATACTCCACACACCGATATCTCGCGCGCGCTCAAAACCGCATCAGCCATTAACATCCGCACGCCATTACCTGTAACTGCCGGGTTTAACTGCGATAAAGTGTTCATAGAAGGAGTTTTCTCAGAAAAGGTAAATGCTGAATTTGTTTTTTCTATATATTTACCTTTTCTCTTTAACACCTCGCATTCATCACAATCCGATAGTATTATTTCTGTAATCTTGCAGATGATGTAGTCCGGCACCGGACAATAGAATTAGATGCGCAAGTCGCGAACCCCTTGCAAACAGTGGCTTACAGCCGTTTCCTGCAGAAATTGCAAAGATGAACAGGTTCCTTCTCTTAGAGCCTGATTGCACAGGACAAACAGCATGGGTGCCGAGTAAAAGAGAAAAGGTAAATATATTCTTGATTGAGACTGTATTTTTACCTTTTTCTGAAAAACTCCTCTTCGGACAGTCAGCTGCGAGACAGTGTGTACTCCCGGAAAGGGATAAAATGGTTTATAAAGATGAACTTGAAAGGATCAGAAGAGAACTGATTGAACGCAGAGATGATCTGCAGAGTGAACTTGGGAACCTTCCTGAAGGGGTGCTTCTGTGTACCGGAGATGAGAAGAAGAGAAAGTACTATCAGAGGCTTCCGGCGAAAGGAAACAGAAAAAAGGAGAGACGTTTAGGTGTAAAGAAGAATCCCGTGATGCTTCGCGGGCTGGTAAGGAAGGAGTACGTGACTTCAGCTCTGGAAGTTCTGGACAGAGACATCAAAATGCTGGATGCCGCGATCAGGAAATACAGGCCTGCCGATGAGAATTCAGTGATGCAGGGTTTTCTTTATGAGTATCCTGAACTTGCAGGGTGTATGTACTCCACGTATGCAGGTCTGGATGAGTGGAAAAATGCGTTTCATACTGCAGATGACTATCACCCGGAGAGCTTCAATGCGATAACTATTGCAGGTGAGAGCAAACGGTCGAAGAATGAGATATACATAGCATCAAGACTCGACCATTACGGTCTTGTTTACAGGCATGACTGTCCGACAGGTATCCCCGGGCTGTACAGGAACCCGGACTTTCAGATAATAAGGCCAAGAGATCTCAAGCTTATATACTGGGAACATTTCGGCATGATGGATGATCTGGAATACCGGATAGACTACAAGAGGAAGATGGAAGAATATGAGGAGCATGGCATTGTTCCGTGGGACAACCTTATAACCACGTTCGGAAATGCGAGACAACTGGATGCCAAGATGATAGAGGCTACCATTCAGGGCTGGCTTCTGTGAGAAAAACAGCCGTACGATATATGCCGTACGGCTTTTGAGTATATATATGCTATCGCGGGGGTGCGAACCCTGTGAATAAATCTGTAATCATTGAAGAATATACTCGCAGATGGTAAAATATAATCCCTTGATTATCAGGGGCGCTGAAATGTCAGAAATCGTGAATTGATTCAGATATACATATTGGGAGGTGCACCATGAGCACAGAGAGAAGAGTAGGTACAGTATCGAGAGGCATCAGATGTCCGATCTTCCGTGAGGGGGATGATCTCGGCAGCCAGGTCGTTGACAGCGTTCTTGAAGCGGCAGAGGCTGAAGGATTTGAGATAAGGGACAAGGACGTTATCTGCATCACAGAGTCTGTAGTGGCCAGATGCCAGGGCAACTATGCGAGCATCGATGCCATCGCTGAGGACGTCAGAAACAAGCTCGGCGGAGATACTATCGGTATCATATGGCCGATCCTTTCGAGAAACAGATTCGCTATCTGCCTCAGAGGAATGGCTAAGGGGGCTAAGAAGGTCGTGCTGATGCTCAGCTATCCGTCAGACGAGGTAGGCAATGCGCTTCTGACACTCGATCAGCTTGATGAGGCCGGCGTCAACCCGTACAGCGATGTTCTCACTCTGGAGAAGTACAGAGAGCTGTTCGGCGAGAACAGACACCAGTTCACAGGTGTAGACTATGTCAAGTACTACGGAGACCTCATCAGAGAGATGGGAGCTGAAGCTGAGATCATTTTCGCAAACCATGCAGATGAGATCCTTAACTACACTAACAATGTCATCGCATGTGACATCCACACAAGAGCCCGCACCAAGAGGATACTCCGCAGCAAGGGAGCCAACGTATACGGCATGGATGAGATCCTCAACGCTCCTGTCAACGGAAGCGGTTTCAATGAGAAGTACGGACTTCTCGGATCGAACAAGGCTACTGAGGAGACAGTCAAGCTCTTCCCGAGAGAGTGCAAGCTCCTGGTCAATCAGATCCAGACGATGATGAAGGAGAAGACCGGCAAGCATGTCGAAGTCATGGTATACGGAGACGGAGCTTTCAAGGATCCTGTAGGCAAGATATGGGAGCTCGCAGACCCTGTGGTTTCTCCTGGATACACAGCAGGACTCGAGGGCACACCTAATGAGCTCAAGCTCAAGTACCTTGCTGACAATGATTACTCCAACCTCTCGGGCGATGAACTGAAAGTTGCCATCCTTAAGGCTATCGAGGAGAAGGAATCCGACCTTGTCGGCAACATGGCATCGGAAGGAACGACACCGAGAAGACTCACTGACCTTATCGGCTCGCTCTGCGATCTGACATCCGGATCGGGCGACAAGGGCACACCGGTAGTCCTTGTACAGGGATACTTCGATAACTATACATCCGGAAGGTAAGAGTGAAATAAGCACCTTAAACATGAAGGCTGATCCTGAAAAAAGGGTCAGCTTTTTTCGATGCTGTACAATCGCAGCCGGCTGGGGCAGCTGTGCAGCTGCACCGCATGAGACGTGTGAAGATGCGGGCGAGGCAGCCCTTGCATAGGCAAAAACTATGTTTTTCTGTGCATGTTTTTTTCTTTATTTCCTTTATTACTGTTGATATAATAATAAACGGAGATATTTAGCTATTTTGAGATTAGCCGATGCTAACAGACGGGATAAAAATCCCGTAACGCAGATATATCAAGGAGTACGGGCACATCAGATGAAGGTCCGCAGAGGCAGTGATGTCAACAGAAAAGGCGAAGAGGCAGACATGAAAAGAGTGCCGTCAGGAATGAGCAGCAAGGCTGCCCGTTTTGGCATGTTTATGCTGGTGCTGGCCCTGAGCATGACACTCATTCTTACATCATGCGGAGGATCCGACGGCGGAGGAGCTGCAGCTGCGGCTCCGGGCGGAGAAGAAACAGCTCAGGAAGGCGGATATGAGCCGCCGGAGATGAAGACGGCCGTATTCGATGAATCCAGTGCAGAAGGCAGCGGCGGCGCGCTTGTCGACCTGTCAGGCGCATCTCAGGGGTATTTTGCGGTCAAGGTCAGCTCAGATACGAGAATCAAGCTCGTCGTCGAGAAGGACAGCGAGAAGTACATATATGACGTAGTGCTGGACAAGGTGCAGATATTCCCGCTCCAGCTCGGAAACGGGTCATACAAGATCAGCGTCATGAAGAACATCGTCGACAACAAGTACAGCGAGCTGTACACGACATGGGCTGAAGTGAGTCTTGATGATGAATTCGGGCCATTCCTGAGGCCCAGCCAGTATGCAGACTTTGATGCAGACTCAAAATGCGTCGCCAAGGCGGCTGAGCTTGCCGGGCAGGCGGCGGATGCCAACGGGTTCATCACCAACGTATACGACTTTGTCTGCAAGAAGGTCACCTATG
>CACWYF010000128.1 GCA_902765035.1 uncultured Eubacteriales bacterium | reverse complement strand
CAGCCTCTTCAGCTTCCTTCTGTGCTTCTTCCATCTTGTCCTTGGCTTCCTTATATGTCATCTCAACTGAATTGATCTCTTCTCCGTTCAGATTGAAGACTGCCTTCACGTCGGCAGAGAATGCTCTGGTCCTAGGCTTGATGCCTGTCAGCATCTGCTCTGCATAGTACTCAAGCATTTCTGTTCCGCTGTCTCCGGAGTAATACTCCTTGATCTGTGCCGCTGTATCCTCATCGTCTACCTTGGCAGTGAAGGTGATATTCATGGAGTTGCCGTCAGCTGTAACATCTGCAGTCGTGTACTCGTCGATCTGCATATTTCCGAATGCTTCCTCACCGCCGTTCTTCTCTATGTACTTGGCGATAGTTGCAGGCTTGCTGAAATAGTTGTATCCGAGCACGAAGGCGAACATGCCTACGACGACTCCGAATATCATCAGTCCTATGAGAAGGTTGTTAGGTCTTGACTTCTTTTCCTCTATCTTATTTGCAGCCTTGCGTGCAGCCTTGGCTTCTCTGCGTGCGGCCTTTTTTGCTCTCTTGCTGCTGACCCTGACAGGTGTTTCTTCAGCCTGAACAGCTTCTTCAGCTGCAGCTTCAGCCTCTTTTACTTCTTCTTTTACCTCGGCTTCTGCAGCCGTTATCTTATCTGTAGCCATCAATATCTCCTTGGTTGATCGTATTCTTTTCAAACGCGGGCTCACTCGATCTCTGCGCCGCAGTCCAGACAGTACTGACTGCCTGCCGGGTTGAGCATGCCGCACTCCGGACATTCTACCATATCCGAGGCTCTGACCGCATCAGTTATCCGCAATTTTACACCCAGAGCGAGCTTTTCCGCAACTGCTTCCGCATAACGGTTGAGCTTTTTGTTCTGCGGAGAGAAGTGCATCCTGAGAACATCCCTGAGCTTATCAAGGCCCTTGCTGTAGTCATCTTCCGTCAGCCACAGAATCGTCACTACGTCCTGATGCCCGGCTTTGTCAAATACAAGTGTGACATTATGCATCTCGTCACAGTAAAGTGCCGCATAGACGGAGCTGCCGAGAGCAAGTACGCCGTAGTCGAGAACTTTGCCTTCCGCATCAGTGAATACAGCTGCTTTGCCCGCGATGCGCATCTCAGAGAATTTCTGCGGATGTCTGTTAATGATCAGATAGTTGCTGTCAAGCATTATCGTGCCCTCCGGAATCACTTCAGACAGACTGATCGCCCGTCTCCCTGTGAATGGTACGCAAAGTCGGCGCCAAAATCAAGTGCTGCGCCGGGGTGCAGAATAATAATTTGCCTTGAATGCCTAGGGATGGTAGACTTGGAAGGAAATATGACTACATATAGGGGAAAGATATTGAAAGACACTTCAGGAACAACAATTATGCCGGATGTTAACGGCAGGATAACACAGAGAATCGCACAGGATCTGGGAATCAAGGAATGGCAGGTCACAGCTGTCGTGGAGCTGATCGACGGCGGGAGCACGATCCCGTTTATCGCCAGATACCGTAAGGAAGCAACGGGTGCACTGGATGATGAGACTCTGAGAGCACTGGATGAGCGGCTGAAATACCTCAGGAACCTCGAAGAGAGAAAGCAGACCGTACTTGCTTCGATAGATGAGCAGGGCAAGCTCACTTCTGAGCTGGAAGAAAAGATCATCAGGGCGGAGACTGCGGCTGCTGTTGAAGACCTGTACCGTCCGTATAAACCAAAGCGCAAAACCCGTGCCGATGTCGCAAGAGAGAAAGGCGTGCAGGGTCTTGCAGAGTGGCTCCTGTCTCCTTCATCGGAAGGTGATCCGCTTGCAGAAGCGGCACGCTATATAAATGATGAGAAGGAAGTGCCGGATGCAGAAACAGCCATTTCTCTTGCGGAGGACATCATAGCAGGTGACATATCTGACAATGCCGACTACAGAGCGTGGATTCGCCGCAGGACGATGCAGCGCGGAATGATAGAAAGCGGCAGGGGCTCTGAGGGAAAGAAGGCGTCAGAGAACGGTGAGCGCACTGTCTATGAGAATTACTACGAGTACAGCGAAGCTGCATCGAAGATCCCCGGCCATCGCATACTTGCGATCAACAGAGGGGAGAAAGAAAAAGTTCTGTCAGTCTCTGTTTCTGTGCCTGCCGATGACATACTTGATTACCTTGAGCGTCATGCGGCACGCAGAGTAACAGCTGCATGCAGGCCGTATGTTCTTGAAGCGGCAGAAGATGCCTACAAGCGCCTGATAGCTCCGTCGATCGCTACTGATGTAAGAGGAGAACTGACGGACAAAGCTGAAGAAGGGGCGATGAAGATCTTTGCATCCAACCTTGAGCAGCTGCTGATGCAGCCGCCGCTTCAGGGGAAGACTGTGCTCGGCTGGGACCCTGCATTCCGGACAGGATGCAAGCTCGCTGTGTGCGATCCGACAGGCAAGATCCTTGAAACAGCCGTAATATTCCCGACTGCTCCGCAGAACAGAGTCGACGATGCAAAACGCGTGCTCACAGGGCTGTGCGACAGACACGGGATAGAGATCATCTCTGTCGGCAACGGAACAGCTTCGAGAGAATCGGAAAAGATCATTGCGGATTTTATCAGGGAATATGCAAAGCATTCCGGAAGAAAGCTGCAGTATGTGATAGTAAATGAGGCAGGAGCCTCGGTGTACTCGGCAAGCAGGCTGGCGACTGAAGAATACCCTGATCTCGATGTGGGCGAGAGGAGCTCGGCTTCGATAGCGAGGAGACTGCAGGACCCTTTGTCGGAGCTGGTCAAGATCGATCCTAAAGCCATCGGAGTAGGCCAGTACCAGCATGACATGAATCAGAAGAGACTCGGGGAAGTTCTCGGCGCAGTGGTTGAAGACTGCGTCAACAGAGTCGGAGTCGATGTCAACACAGCTTCGCCTTCGCTGCTCGGCTATGTATCCGGCATAAGCAAAACGATCGCGGCGAATATAGTAGCGTACAGGAATGAGCACGGCAGGTTCATGTCGAGAAAGGACCTGCTCTCAGTACCTAAGCTCGGCCCTAAGGCGTTCGAGCAGTGTGCCGGATTCCTGCGCATAACAGACGGAAATGAGGTCCTGGATGCAACATCTGTACATCCGGAGAGCTATGGGGCTGCAAGAGCGATCCTGAAGGAATGCGGCTTTACTGATGCAGACGTCCGGGCAGGAAAGGTAAGCGGCATAAGCCGCAGGACTGAGCTGGCAGACATGCTGGGCATAGGGAAATATACATTTGCAGATATCGCTGCAGAGCTGGAAAAACCGGGAAGGGACCCGAGAAGCGAAGCGGAGGCTCCGGTGCTGAGAAGTGATGTCATGGAGATGTCCGATCTCACTGAAGGAATGGAGCTTAAGGGCACAGTACGCAATATAGTTGACTTCGGAGCTTTTGTCGACATAGGGGTGCATCAGGACGGGCTCGTCCATATTTCAGAAATGTCTGACCGGTATGTAAAGCATCCGCTTGATATCGTCAGAGTAGGTGATATAGTTGACGTGAGAGTCCTGTCCGTTGATGAGAAACGAGGCAAGATAGCTCTTTCTATGAAGAGAAAATGATCCGAACGGGAAGAGGAAGCAGATGGAAAACCAAAAAGAACCAGGTGAAAAGCTGAATGAAAATCAGGACGAAAAGCCCGGGATCATCCATGAGGTGGCCCCTGAAATAAAGATATTCGGAAAGGGTGAAGGCGGAGACGGCGGCAGTGAAGGCAGGCAGATAAGAAGGAACCTGTTCATGGTGGCCGTTGCCATTGCCGTTATCTGTATCGCTGTCGGTGTTTTCAAGGCATGGGAGGCTTTCCGGGACTTTGACAGTACGATAATGGAGGAAAAGGACAAGCAGTTCTACAGCCTCATCAGTTCGGAAGACATAAACATAGAAAATGCGCTTACCTCATTCTGCAGAGAAGCGGATACTTTCTTTGCGAGGAACCAGCTCGAGGCGTTGCGCAGAGAATGGGTCGAATCAGGGAAGAGTGATACAGCCGGGCTCAGAAAATACATAGAGAATAACACAATGCTGTCGAATCCGGTCTATGCAGACATGCTTATGGTGGACGGTGACAAAATAGTTCTGTCAGCATCAGGGAATAAGGCCTATTCATTCAGAACAGAAGCTGACGGAAGGGGCCTGCGAATATGCAGTGACGGTGATGGCAGATACTTCATGGCGTACGAAGTAAGCGGCCGGGGAGGCGTCAGATACGAAGCGCTTCTGAGCCTTGAGCAGCTGTATATAAATGCCATCGGAAACAGCCCTGCAAGAGGTGTGATGCTGATGGACAGCACTGCTGCTCTCGTAATAAACCAGCGTGCCGGTCTGATCGAAATAACATCGCCTGCTGATGAACATGATGAGAGCACAGCAAAACTCATATCGTTCATGACAGACTGCCAGGGCAGCCAGGAATCTCACGGCATGTCATTTGAATTCAAGAGACCTGACGGCAATCCGTATACTGCCAGAATGATAGTGCAGCCGAGCGGAAGGACGACCAACGGGGAATTTGCCATCGGTATAGCGACTGACTTCGATGAAGCTCTCAAGCCTTCAAGAAATGCTGCCGAGAAGATTCTTATATACGGAGGCATGAGTGTGGCAGGCGTTATCGTTCTGCTTTTCATGCTGCTCCTCATGAGAAGAGCAAACACGGTCAGCAACAATGAACTTGAAATACTCAGGAAGAAAAACAACGCCATGGCCGAGCTGAACCAGAACATGCAGGCGCTGGCTCACCACCAGAGACTTGAGACGATCGGCACGATGACGGCCAGCATCGCTCATGATTT
>CACWYF010000127.1 GCA_902765035.1 uncultured Eubacteriales bacterium | reverse complement strand
GTCCAAGAAAGGAGACGTCAGACCGATTGCCTTGCTCATTCTAACAGCTTAAGCAACAAGAAGGATAACATCCTAACTGGATGTTAGGAGTATTAACCATAAATATATTGTAGTAGAAAGGAGGAAATGTAATCATTACCGGATAAATCCTTAAAAACATTTGAAAACTGGCTAAAATCTTACAGCTGTCAGGGGCGGGATCCCGGAGGCTGTAGGGGGAAGACCCGGCTGCAGGCCGGGTCTTTTCTGTGTAAAAAAATGCAGCTTCGCAAAGTGTCAAAGAAATTGTTTGACATAAAGAACACATGCTGTCAAATAAAATGTTTGACACTGCCATCCCGCTGTGCTATCTTATTACAGGTGTAAAAGAGGATGGCAGAAATGGCTGAAAGCATCAGAAAACCCGCTGCTGCAAAGAAGACCGGCGGCAAGGAAAATGACATAGCTAATATCGAGCTGCAGAGTCTTCTGTTCGACTTCTACGGAGCTCTTCTGAATGAGAGTCAGAACGAAGTCATGGCGCTGTATCACGAAGACAATCTGAGCCTGTCGGAGATCGCTGAAGATCTCGGCATGAGCAGACAGGCTGTCCACTACACACTCAAGAAAGCCGAAAAGGCGCTGAACGGATACGAGGCAAAGCTGGGGCTTGTCGCAGAGTATCACAGGAATCAGGAGCTCGCTGAGCGGGCCAGAAAGATAATCGCCGGATCGCAGAAGGCGATCGGCACGAAGGGCAGCGAGGAGCTGCTCTCAATAATCGAAGAGTTAACTGAGTAATATCATTACGGAGACAATATGGCATTCGAAGGACTTTCGGAAAAATTACAGAGCGCATTCAAGGACCTCAAGGGTCAGGGCGTCGTAACCGAGAAGGATTTTGACAACGCCATGAGAGCGGTCAAAATGGCACTTCTCGAGGCTGACGTCAACTTCAAGGTCGTAAAGGATTTTGTCGCCACCATCAAGGACAAGGCGCTTGGCGCAGGCGTCCTGAACAGTCTGACACCGGATCAGATGGTAGTCAAGATCGTTAAGGACGAGATGGTCGAGATGATGGGAAGCACCGGCTCCAAGCTTACGTTCTCACCGAGCGGCTTCACAGTACTGATGCTGGTCGGACTTCAGGGTACAGGTAAGACAACGACCGCCGGCAAGCTCGCCGCATGGCTCAAGCAGACCGGAAAGCATCCGATGCTCGCAGCCTGCGACATCTACAGGCCGGCTGCTATAGATCAGCTCGAGATCGTGGGCAAGGCTGTCAACACGCCGGTATATGTGGACAGGGAATCGCACAATGCGGTCAAGATAGCTCAGGATGCAGTTCTTGAGGCGCAGAAGAAGGGATGCAATGTCCTGATCGTGGATACGGCGGGACGTCTGCAGATAGATGAGCAGCTGATGAACGAGCTGAAGGATCTCAAGAGCCAGATAAAGCCTCATGAGATACTCCTCGTAGTTGATGCTCTTACAGGTCAGGACGCTGTGAACATCGCGAGCGGATTCAATGACGCACTCGGCGTTGACGGAATCATCATGACCAAGATGGACGGTGACTCAAGAGGCGGTGCTGCTCTGTCAGTCAAGGCTGTAACGGGCAAGCCGATCAAGTTCATGGGTACCGGCGAGAAGTACAACGCACTCGAGCCGTTCTATCCTGACAGGATCGCATCCAGGATCCTCGGCATGGGCGACGTCATGTCCCTCATCGAGCAGGCGGAGAACGCCTTCGATGAAGAGGAGACAAGAAAGCTCGAAGAGAAGATCAGAAGGAACAAGTTCGATCTTGAGGACTTCCTGTCCCAGATGAGACAGATCAACAAGCTCGGAGGCCTCGGCAAGATCATCGACATGATCCCAGGCATCTCTGCTGCTGACAAGAAGAACCTCGACCTTGAGCAGGGCAGGAAAGACCTGAAGAAGATGGAAGCCATCATCCTGTCCATGACACCTGAAGAGAGACGCAGACCTAATGTCCTCAACGCATCAAGACGTAAGAGGATCGCTGCCGGCTCTGGTGTAACGGTGCAGGAAGTTAACCAGGTCATGAAGAAGTACGAAGAGATGAAGAAGATGACCAAGGTCATCGCCAATCCGAATTCCAAGAAGGCGCGTGCGATGATGCGCAACATGGGATTCTAGAAGAAGTTATCAATTCCCTGAGCTGCATTACGGCGCGGCGGACGCGGAAAGCGTTTTGCCCGTGAGACGTGCAGGCAGCGGATTAATAAAAAACAAATTATAATATCTATATTTTAGGAGGAAAAAATGGTTAAGATCAGACTTAAGAGAATGGGAGCTCACAAGAAGCCTTTCTACAGAGTAGTTGTTGCAGATTCAAGAACACCGAGAAACGGAAAGTTCATCGAGGAGATCGGAACTTATGATCCGCTGAAGGATCCTGCTGAGATCAAGATCGACAACGAAGCTGCAAAGAAGTGGCTTGACAACGGTGCACAGCCTACTGATACAGTAAGAGCTCTTCTCAAGAAGTCAGGCGCTATCGAATAATAGTCCTGCTGGGAAGGAGACAAGAATATGGGAAGCCTAGTTGAAGTAATTGCCAGAGCTCTTGTGTCCAGGCCTGACGAAGTTAGAGTTACTGAAGAAACAGACGGCAAGGAAGTCCTTGTTAAGCTGCAGGTAGCTGACGAAGATATCGGTAAGATAATCGGCAAGTCAGGCCGCATTGCTAAAGCAATCAGGACAGTAGTCAAGGCTGCAGCAATCAAACAGAATCTCAGAGTAACGGTTGAGATCGTTGAAGAATGAAAAAAAGAGATACTGACGAACTAATCAACATCGGAAAGATCGGGAGCAGTGTAGGCCTCAGAGGCGAAGTCCGGGTCACACAGTATTCCCCTGATTCCGGCAATCTGAAGGAGGGCAAGGTCCTCCTTCTTAAGCATGCGGGCAAAACTGCGGGCGCCGCAGGAAGCAGCGTGCGTGAACTCGAGGCGAAGTGCACGGGAGTAAGGCTCCAGAAGGACAGACCGGTCATTAAGCTCGAGGGCATAACAGACAGGACTATGGCAGATGAGCTGCGCGGAATGGAGATATACATCCGCGAGGACCAGCTCGAGGAGCTGCCTGAGGGACAGCACTATGTGAGAGACATCATCGGATATAAGGTGATAGACCTTGCGACCGGCACCGAAGTCGGAGTGCTGAAAGACGTTATACAGAACACAGCCCAGAACGTTCTCGACATCGAGGGAGCAGACGGCAGGCAGATACTCGTTCCGGCAGTCGATGCTTTCCTGAAAAGATTCGACGACGAGAACGGAGTGATCGAGCTGGAGCTGATTCCGGGATTTCTGTAGAGATTGTGTCATTGGGGACCGTACCCGTTGATACACTGTTGACACATCATGAAGATAAACATCCTTACTATCTTTCCGGAAATGTTTGAGCCTCTCAGGGCAAGCATGCTGGGAAGGGCGATGGAAAACGGAATAATCGAGGTCAGCGTTACTGACATCAGAGACTATACGCTGGACAGGCACAACAGGGTCGACGACACGCCTTACGGCGGGGGTGCAGGCATGGTGATGCAGGTCCAGCCGATTCTTGATGCTTTCAGGGCGCAGGGTTACGGCGGCAAGGTGCTGTACATGTCACCGAGAGGAGAGATGCTGAGCGGCAGGCTCGCGCATGACCTCGCTCAGGAGGAAGAGATAACGATCCTCTGCGGCCATTATGAGGGTGTTGATCAGAGAGCTCTCGATGCACTTGAGGCAAAAGAGGTGTCCATCGGAGACTATGTTCTGACAGGCGGCGAGCTGCCTGCAATGGTGCTGATCGATACGGTTGCAAGATTCCTTGACGGGGTCCTGGCCAGCGAGGAGTCCGTTCTGGATGAATCAGTGTATTCGGGACTGCTCGAGTATCCGCAGTACTCCAAGCCGAGAGAATACGAGGGCATGGGGGTGCCTGAGGTGCTGCTGTCCGGCAACCATAAGGAGATAGCCAGATGGCGGTGGGAACAGTCGCTTGAACTCACTGCAGAGAGGCGGCCGGATCTCATGAAAGAGTACCTCGACAAGCCTCATGAAGAACTGACCAGAAAAGAGCGTGCAGTACTCGATAAGTACAGGTAAAGTGTACTTTACGAAGCACAAAATGTAGTAATTTTGCCTGCCCGGAGTAAATACATATTGTACTCCGGGCCTTTTATATTGTATAATTGCACGGAGAGGACCCATGATGAAAAAGAAGTGGATTGCAGCAGTAATAATCTATCTTGCACTGCTCGTAATGTGCATTGCAGTAATATATGCTGTTCCTTCTCTCAAGGGCATGCTCGAAAAAACATATGTGACTGAATACGGTAAGATCGATATCGCTGATGAGGTCTCTGCCTATATTGTGCGTGATGAAATCGTCTATGTTGCGGCACAGGACAGCGAGGTCAAGAGAATCGCTGATTCCGACAAACTGGTCAAGGCAGGTACCCGTGTCGTAGAGCTGACCCCTACGGGCGAAGATACCAAGGCTGCCGGAGAGGCAGGCCCTGACGCCAGTCAGGAAGAAGCCGAGGCTGCGGCACAGGCCAATGAAGAGGCGCCGGATAATATATCTCACAAATATGTCAAAGTAATGGAAGACCTCGGCAAAAACGTATCTTCCACCAGCAAGGGATATACCGGAAAGGCCGGCTACATCAGCTATTATGTCGATGGCGTGGAATACTCGCTGGCGACTGACAGACTTTCGGAGATAAGCCAGTCAGACTATGAGTCCATGACAAAACTCAAGGCGCTTGAGACTGCTGACAGAAAATGCGGCAAGGG
>CACWYF010000126.1 GCA_902765035.1 uncultured Eubacteriales bacterium | reverse complement strand
GCGAAGTCCTGTTCAATCAGGCACTTCTGATCGCAGGCCTTCCTATCGAGGACCCATCCGGGTACACAGACATAGTTTGTTCGTTTTTTTAAGGAGAAATGATGAGTGATACTCACGATACTAAAATTCTGACTGTTGCAGGGAAGGGCGGTGTCGGAAAGACATCGATCTCTTCCGCGATGGTAAGGATCCTGACTGAGGAATATCCTGATGCAAGGATCCTGGCTATCGACGCAGACCCTGCGATCGGGCTCACGACCGCTCTCGGAGTTGAGCCGACTGACACGCTGGACGGCATCCGCAAGAAGATCGTCAACAGCGTAGAGGACGGACATCCGAAGGAAGCGATCGAGATGCTCAACGAAGCCAGATACAGGATCTTCGACACAATGGTAGAGGAGAACAAGTTCAGCTTCCTCGCCATCGGAAGACCTGAGGCTGCAGGCTGCTACTGCAAGGTCAACGCATATCTTAAGGAAGTCATCAGTCTTCTGACGAATGACTTCGATTACGTAGTCATTGACGGCGAAGCGGGGATCGAGCAGATCAACCGCCGTGTAATGGAGAAGGTCACACACCTCTTCCTGATCACGGATCCTAGCCGCAAGGGCTGCAAGGTAGTGGATACCATCAAGCAGGTTGCCGATGAGCTCGTAATGTATGACAAGTGCGGAGTCATCGTCAACAGAGTCAAAGAGGAATCCATACCATACGTAAAAGTCGAATCGGCTGAGATACTGACTTACATCCCTGATGATAAGACACATGCCGATAACGACATAATGGGAGTCAGCGTATTCGACCTGCCGGAGGATTCACCGGTAATGAAAGGAACGCGCGAAGCACTCCATAAGATGGATCTTATATAGCTGAAAATATAAGTAGAGAGAGGGAGGTTATTACATTGAAAGACTTGAAGCATTTGATCTACTTCGAGAACCTTCTTGACAACGCTGACAACGAGCTGGTTGAACAGGCGAAAAAGGATGGCAAGCTCATCATGGGCTATACATGCTATCACATTCCGGAAGTTCTCCTGAACGTTGACAACTGCGTATCAGTAAGACTCCGTGCTCCGAGAACGGGTTCGGTCGATATTTCGACTTACTACATGTCGAACTACGTATGCGAGTACGCAAGAGCTCTGCTGGAGAGGGCTATCGAAGGAGGATTCCAGTTCCTGGACGGTCTTGCAGGAGTCGACGCATGCTCAATGATGAACAGATTCTATGAGCATTTTGGCATCCTTAAATGCAACACCAAGGAAAACTTCTTCGTTACACACCTTGATGTACCGTACAAGACAGAGGAGTTCTCATACAACCACATGCAGAGACAGCTGGAAGTAAGACTTCTTGAAGTAATGCATGACAAACTGGGCGTAGACGTATCCGATGCTGCTATCCGCAAGGCTGTTGCTGAGCACAATGAAGTCTGCAAGGTAATGCAGGAGATCAGCGAGATGCGTAAGGCTGATAACCCGGTCATCACAGGATATGAATTCCATGTCCTCAACCTGGTCACATACACATGCCCTAAGTACCTCATCCTGCCTTATCTCAAGGAGACACTTGAGGAACTCAAGAAGAGAAAACCGGATGAAAAGCTGCCGAGAGCTAGAGTCGGCATCGTAGGTTCCGAGATCGATGACCCTGAGTTCACCAAGATGATCGAGGATGCAGGCGCAAGAGTAGTATTCGACCGACACTGCTTCGGATCGATCCCTGGCAGAGAAGTCATCGAGCTTTCTGACAAGGAAGATGCTCTTCCGCAGATCGTACGCCACTACATGAACACTTCAGAGTGCGCACGTTACATCGCAGACAACAAGGTACAGCAGAGAAGAGACACAGCTGACAGACTGGCTAAGGAATTCAATGCTGACGGAATCATCTATGAACAGATGAAGTACTGCGACTTCTGGGGATTTGAAAGAGCTCTCGTCAGCCATATCATGGCAGAGGAGTACGGATGGCCGATCCTTTCGATCGACAGACTGTACAACGCAAAGGGCTCCGGTCAGCTCAGAACAAGATTCCAGGCGTTCGTAGAATCGCTTGAGATCAAGAAGATCCAGAAGGGGAAAGGAGGCAAGAAGTAATGGTAATAAGCACAGAACTGCTCGGCATCAAGAACTCTCTTGCCGAAAGAAGAGAACTCAAAGCAAAGAAAGCAGCCGCTAACGGCAAGGCAAAATATCCGAATCCTGCATTCTGGCGCGCCAAGGACAACATGGACTTCAAGGCACAGGGCCAGAACCTTATGGAAGTCGGAAAGATCTGCGTTGAGATGTTCAAGGAAGCAGATATCAAGGCTTTCTGCGCAAAGCAGGTCGAGAGATGCAAGAACGATGCTGCCAGAGTAGCCCTCGAAGTAAAGCAGGGCCTCGAGATGAGCAATGAGGAACGCAAGGAAGTATTCCTCTACGGAGAGAGAACTCTCGGTAAGCTCTACCGCAAGGGTGACATGGTTCCTGTAAGAAGAGAGTGGAGAGGCGCTGCAGATACTGCATACGACTTCTACAGATGGGGAAAGATGTGGCTCATGCTGCTGACAACCTTCTCAAGAGACCTCGTACCGGCGCTCAACTCGACATTCTACTACAGATGGATGATCTCATACTTCTGCTGCGTAGGCTTCATGGACAAGAACACATCCGGCCAGAAGGGCAGCGCACTGAAGATGTCACACCTGATGACATACGATATCTTCCGTTATGTAGCTGAGAACCTGGTATTCCTCGCTAAGTGCGATAAGAAGAACGGTAACTCACATCAGCTGAACAAGAAGGTCGTACTCTTCGACGAGATGACAATGGGACAGATCATGGCAGGATTCCCTGACCTCCTCGGTATCCCTTACCAGCTCATGCCGGTATTCCTCGTATCCGAGATCGACCAGCTGACATGCGTACCTTACATCGATGCAGTAGAGAGCTTTGGCCTCCCTGCTGATACATGCCCGGTACCGTCATCCGAGTGCGGAGCTCTCGTAATCGACGCTCTGCCGCACATGGGATCCTGCTTCATCTCAAGCTCGATGCCTTGCGACGGATCAACAATGGCTTCTTCATATATGTCAAGAAGATTCCCGGATCTGCCGGTATTCCACCTGACATTCCCTGTAAGATACGAGGATGAGGAGACCACACGCTACGCAGTAGATGATATCAAGGCCTGCATCAAGTTCGTTGAGGACGTTACAGGCGCTAAGTGGAGCTGGGATGCTTACTTCAAGCAGATGAAGCGCTTCAACGAGGAGACTGCTTACGAGCTGCAGAAGTGGGAAGTAAACAAGACTGATTATCCGCAGATCATCGGACCTTCATACGAGCTGTTCCGTAAGTGGAATTACGAGATGGACGGCGGAGCTGACCCTCGTGTCATCAAGACATTCGAGAAGGTCAACGACATCATGATGAAGGCTTATGAGAAGCGCGAACAGGCATGGCGCAACAAGATGAGATACAGAGGTATCGTATGGTCATGCCCGGCTCACTACTATGCTAACTTCAGTAACTGGCTTGCTAACTGCTGGGGTATCGACATCCTGGTAGAGATGGAATCCCTGAACTTCACCAAGGTTCTCGAGACAGAGGACAAGGAAGAAGCGCTCATGGACCTCGCAAGACTGTACGAGCGTATGGTAATGAGAAGACACACCAACGGCGGATACCAGAACGTAGTCGACGAGATGTGGAGACAGGTCGAAGACTGGAGAGCTGAGATCATCATCATGTACCAGAACGTAGCATGCAAGAACATGGCTACACTCCAGGGTGTACTCGACGATACATGCAGAGACAGAAACGCTCACATGATCTGGATCGAGCACGACCTGATGGATCCGAGAACAGTATCCAGAAAGACCATGAGAGACAAGGTCAACGAGTACATGAGAACAGTAATGCATGCAGAGCCTGTTGACCCGACACTCCTCGATTTCGACGATGAACTCGGTATGTAAGGTTTCCTTCGGAGCATACGGCGTTGCCGTATTGTCGGAAACCTTCTAATTCGCTCGACAAGCTCGCGAATTAACTGGATATTTTGTTCTAACTTGGTCTAAAATTACCACTTGTTAAAAAATAGTTTACTTTGCCCGGATTAGTTAATATAATGTGGGCAACATAGTACTTTTGTTTAAAAGAAGGAGAGAAGATATTATGAAATATTATGGCGGCTGTGATGTAGGTTCAACTTATACCAAGGCAGTTATTCTTGACGAGGCTGGCAAGATCGTTGCCGACACAACTATCAAGAGCAAGATCAATTCCGAAGCATCTGCAAGACTGGCAATGGACGAAGTACTCGGCAAAGTAGGCCTCAAGTCCTCCAAGGACCTCGCTTACCTCATCGGTACAGGATATGGACGTAACAAGGTTCCATTCGCTGACGAGAACATCTCCGAGATCTCCTGCCATGCTATGGGCGTACACGTAACAGATCCTAGCGTAAAGGCTATCATCGATATCGGCGGACAGGACGTTAAGGGTATCGCAGTTGACACAGACGGTACAGTAAAGAACTTCGCTATGAACGATAAGTGCGCTGCAGGTACAGGCAGATTCTACGAGGCTATGGCAAGATCGTTCGAGATGACTCTCCCTGAGTTCTCGAAACTGTCCCTGACCGCAAAGAACGTTATTCCTATCACTGCACAGTGCACAGTATTCGCTGAGTCCGAGGTAATCACTCTCGTTGGAGAGAACAAGCCAATGGACGAGATCGCTGCAGGAATCCAGATGGCTGTTGCTAAGAGATGCTTCGTAATGGCTAAGAAGGCCGGCGCTACTGACTCCATCACACTGACAGGCGGCTGCGCTAAGAACGA
>CACWYF010000125.1 GCA_902765035.1 uncultured Eubacteriales bacterium | reverse complement strand
AAGAACAGGAGTCCGAGGATAGGTGTCCTCAGCGAACTGATGACCTCAGCCACGAACTGACTGTGGAATATCCTTCCCGCAATGATCTCGCCGTATACATATACGATCAGTGAGAATGCCACTACGAGTATGAACATGAGACTCACAGGTATGATCTTGACTCTCTCTGTAAAGAAATTGAACCTGTATCTGCCGTAGCTGAGCGTATATGTCGTAAGTCTCGACAGAGAAAACGCAAGCGATGAGCTCGCCCATACAGCCAGCAAAATGAGAATGAAGTTGGAAAGTGCCGCCGACGATGACGCTGTTAGAAGGCTTTCCAGGAAGCTGCTCATTTCATGCGACAGATGCTCGTCCAGCCATACTCTGATGAAGTCCATGGATATATCAAATATACCCAGGACCTGAGTAAGTACGATAAGGATCGGCACCGAAGACATGAAAAAGAAATACGCGATCTGTGCAGCAAATCCCGCATAATACGGATCGTCGAACTGTCTCCACAGGTGGAACCCTATCTTGCGGGCCCTGTCCCATGTCAGAGGCAGCTTGCCTTTATCCTCCTCTGATTCATTTACTGTATTTCTCCAGAAATCACTCATTTACTGTTATTATACACGGTCTGACGCCGTCAGTATGAGCAGAACTATCCCTCAAGAAGTCTTTCAAGCTCCTGAAGAGCTCTCGCTCTGTGGCTTATCGTATTCTTGAAGTCAGTGCCGAGTTCGGCAAAAGTCCTGTCCATACCCTCAGGAATGAAGAGCGGATCGTATCCGAATCCATCAGTGCCTCTTCTTTCATCAGCAATGTGCCCTCTGAGTTCTCCTCTGGCAGTAAGAACATAGACATCTCCGTCCTTTACAGCTGCCTCCGGAATGTCTTTTCCTTTCGGATATATCAGAGTGATGACCGTAACAAAACCAGCCCCGCGGTCCTCAAAAGGAACACCCTCGAGCTCTCCGAGCATTTTGACATTATTGTCATCGTAAGTGCAGCCTTCGCCTGCATATCTTGCACTGTAGACCCCAGGTGCACCGTCCATGGCATCAACCATGAGGCCTGAGTCGTCTGCAATGACCGGGCTGTCCAGGTACTTCGAGAGAGAAGCATCCTGCCTGATAATGTCGAATATGGTGCGAGCCTTGAGATATGAGTTCTCTTCGAATGTAGCACCGGTCTCCTCGATATCGTCTGTCGGGATACCCGCGTCATCTCTCGATATAACATCGAGGCCGTATTTTTCAAGAATGGCCTTGATTTCTTTTATCTTGTTCTTATTCTGTGAAGCCAGTATAGCTGTACGCATCCTTTACTCCTGTATGTCCCTTCTTGCGGCAGCGAGCATGATCGCGCATTCTATCCTCTTGCGCTGGAGCTCACAGCCAAATTTATAAACTTTGTTGATGTCACCGTTTGAGTGGTAGTTGTTGGCGGCGCATCCGCCTGCGCAGTACAGCTTGGCCCAGCAGTTCCTGCACTCATCACGGGTGTACAGATTGTTGTTTCCCCTGAAAATATCCACTGTCTCAGGATGAGTGATGCCCTCATAGATGTTTCCGACTATCATCTCATCGTCTCCGACGAACTGATGGCACGGATAGAGGTCACCCGTCGGTGTTACCGCAAGGTACTCTGTCGAAACACCGCATCCCGAAACTCTTTTGTATATGCAAGGGCCGCCTGTCAGATCAACAGTGTAGTGGTAGAAGTTGAATCCTTCACCGCGCTTCTCTCTTTCGAGCATCTCGAGAGCCAGCTTTTCATATTCTTCGAACAGCTGAGGCAGATCCTCCTCGTGCAACGCATAAGGAACATCAGGGTCAGATACCACAGGCTCTATCGAAGTCTCCCTGAATCCGAGATCGGCCATTGCGATGACATCGCGGGAGAAGTCCTTGTTATAGGCCGTATAGGTTCCTCTCATGTAGTACTCTTTCGAGCGTCTCTCAGCACCTTCCTCAGTTCTTGAATCCACAAGAGCCCTGAAGTTGTCCATGATGCTGTCATATGTGCCGCCGCCGGACTTGCTGTGCCTCATTCTGTCATGAGTTTCACGTCTGCCGTCCATGCTGAGCACCACATTGCCCATCTCGCGGTTGGTAAAATCTATGACATCGTCATCAATGAGTACGCCGTTGGTCGTAAGTGTGAAATTGAAGATCTTGTCATGCTTCTTCTCAAGCTCTCTTCCGTATTTCACGAGCTCCTTGCAGACATCCCAGTTGATAAGCGGCTCACCGCCGAAGAAGTCCACCTCGAGATGCCTTCTGCTGCCGGAATTCTCGACAAGGTAATCAAGTGCTCTTTTGCCTACTTCAAGGCTCATTATACCACTTTTGCCCGAATACTCGCCTTTGCCGGCGAAACAGTACTCACAGTCCATATTGCAGCCGTGCGCAACATGAAGGCATATAGCCTTGAGAACAGACTGTTTGATCTTGAGCTGGTCAGCGGACGCTTCATAGATGTCATCCGACCACAGGAGGCCTTCCTCATAAAGGCCGCGCAGGTCCCCGACTGTCTCGAGCACATCATCTTCACTCACGCCGTATCTCATCTTCATCGTCAGCACGAGCTCAGCCATGAGAGCCTCGTCGTTGAGAGCTATTGTAGCAGGTCTGCCTGACGAAATGGCGCTGTCAATAATTTCTACCATATCATAAGCGACCTCGTCCACAGTGTGGACAGAGGCGCTGTTTGCATCTATTACTATATTGTAACCGTTTAATTTATATTGATGTATCATAATCACTTATCACTAAAAAAGGCGCTGCCCTTAAAGCAGCGCCCTCATGGTCAGCTACTTCTCCTTCTTCTGCTCGCAGTGCTGATTAGCTACGCTGCAGGAAGTCTTGCTTGCAGACTGGCATGATGTCTGGCACTCACCGCATCCGCCGGTAACCTGAGACTTAGCCATGTCTCTTGTAGTGATCGTGTTGATTCTCTTCATTGTGTTCTCCTCCTGTATTTTATCATGTCTTCTTACCATGATTCTTTCACGGTTGTTAGAATACCATCCGGCACCCTTTATGTCAAATAAACGCGTAATTTCTTACTGTTCTTTAGGTGCTGCAGTGATCCTGAAAGTGAATACGGCTTCCTTCTTCATGTCCCTGTTCACGATCCTGATCCTGTCAGCCTTGCCGTCGGTACTGTCAGCCTTGACGAGGATGTCCACAGACTCGCCTGCGACCAGGTCCCTTGCCATCTCCTGTCCTTCCATAGGCGGAAGATCCCAGTTTCTGGTTTCAGGGTTATATGCTGTATGATAGAAGCGCACCCTGCCTACAGTAACGTCAAAATGATAGATGCAGTCTACATTGACGCTAGGAAGCAGGCATTCGCTCTGCTTGTCCCCGAGAAGACCTCTGAGGTTGACTACAGCTGTTGCTGTTCTGTAGATGAGGCCTCTGTACTCGTCCTTTGATCTTGCATTCTCGCATACGATGACTACATCGCACGGTGCATTGTTCAGAACATATTCTGTCGTCGATCCGATGCTGTTGAGCATGTCATCCTTGGAAGACTTGGTCATGACTATCATGTCTGCCCCGGTCTCGCGGGCAGCTCTTGTGATCCTTACGCCTGTCTTTCCTACAGCGGATTTTGTCAGCACTTTGTATCCCTCAAGAGAAGCTTTGATAACCTCGAGCTTTTCGTCAAGGGCAGCCAGCGCTGCAGCATCTGCATCAGATTTCAAAGAGTATCCGAGTGTATCATCTACCATCATGACAACCACTTCTGCCTCTTCAGGTGTATAGTTCCTGGTGACATAGTGGAGCGCCTTGAGACTTCTGTCTGTTTCTTCGAGTGGCAGGAGTATTCTTTTCATACCTTCCTCCGATTTCTTATATTTTTAAACGTTCGATCCGGTTTTTCTTCACCGATTAGTATACTACAATTTGTCTATTTAATAAACTTCTTGTTAAGCGTCATGATGAATATTTCAAGTGCCGCATACAGCACGAGATAGTCATCATCATAGGACAGAATGAGGTCGCTCTGGCACCTTCCGACAGTATCGAAGAGGATGTTAGGCGAACCGCCGATGAACGCCTTGAGTTCCCCGTCCTTTTCGACCATGTAGTTGAAGGAGACATTTGCTCTCAGGTTGGCCGGGAACAGTCTGACATCGAATGTTCCTGCATCGGTCTCGGCTGTATAGCCGTTGATAGCTTTGTTCGTTGTGATCTCACCGAAGTGGCCGCCGTCTGCGAAGATCTCATATCCTGCCCCGTCGTTCACGACGCCCTTGGCATTGAAGGAGTGCGGCACTACAGAAGCCATCTCATCGCCCTCTTCATCGAATATCTTAGCGGTGAACGGGTAATATGAGTTCTCGACCCTGAGGATATCATCCCCGTCCTCATCTCTGAAGTGACCTTCAGTCGAGTTGTGATAGTAGAAATTGTATTCATCCACTGATGCAGGGATCTCTGCGTTCCTGTCACGGTCAAGCTTTTCGATCACATCCTGCAGGTGATTGATCATCATGATGCAGCCCATCTTGAGGCCGGCAAACTCGGCATATCTTTCAGGCGTGACCTCGGTCTCGGATACGCTTATAAAATCCCTGAATCTGTACTCGTCCTCAGGCTCTCTTATAATATTATCCACCAGCGTGATGTGCTTGACATCGAGATAGTCCTTCTTATGCGAAATGACTATGCAGTCCTTGAATCTGTTAGGCCCGAAGACTATGCTGTCTCCTTCGAATCCCTTGTGGCCTGCGATCCATGCTCTGCCCAGAGGAGTATCCATGTCCCTGATCCTGCTGTACAGCTGTGCAATGGTCAGGTCTGTCTTTATGACCTTTTCATATACGCTCCGGTCATTGAACTTTCCGCCGCCCCTGTTCCAGAATATC
>CACWYF010000124.1 GCA_902765035.1 uncultured Eubacteriales bacterium | reverse complement strand
AGGATCTCGAACGCAAGCTCAGAAGAAACAAGCTGGACGGCGGCACTGCTGCTGTATTCATCGAAGCGATCGGACCTGAGAGCGGCACCCGCCCTGTGACCAAGGCATTCGTAAGAGGCTGCGAGAGACTCGCCCATGAGTACGGCGCGCTCCTCGTATGCGACGAAGTCGTCACGGGATTCCGTATCGGACTCAGCGGAGCACAGGGATATTTTGGCATCGATCCTGACCTGACCATATTCGGTAAGGTCATCGCAGGCGGATATCCGGGCGCTGGCGGAGTCGGCGGACACGAGGACTGCATGGCTCACCTCGGGGCCGGGCTTGATTCCTCGGGCAAGAAGATCAAGAAAGCCCTCTGCGGCGGTACCGTCGCAGCGACTCCGCTCTCATGCATCGCAGGATACACTACTATCTGCGAGATCGAGAAGAGGAACGCATGTGAGGTCGCAGGCCGCATGGGTGACAGGCTCACCAGGGGGCTGCAGGAGCTGATCAGAAAGCACGAGCTGCCGTTCGTAGCCTTCAACCAGGGCTCGGTATGCCACCTCGACAGCGTAGGAACCATGCATTTTGCCATAGACTGGTCAAAGCCATGGCAGCTGCCTAAGATCCTCAAGGAGACAGGCAGGAGACAGATCGAGATGGAGCACATCGGAGCCGCTTACATGGCAGAGGGCCTCGTAACACTCGCAGGCTCAAGGCTGTACACCAGTGCGGCATACACTGAAGAGATGATC
This sequence comes from uncultured Eubacteriales bacterium, assembly GCA_902765035.1. Taxonomy (GTDB): domain Bacteria; phylum Bacillota; class Clostridia; order Peptostreptococcales; family Anaerovoracaceae; genus Crickella. Next base: position 4,158 of record CACWYF010000124.1, on the reverse strand, counting down.
GACGATGTGCTTGCAAGATTCGACAGGGTATTCGCTAACTGCGGAAAGCTTGATAAATAATATGTGTGTTAATGCACATATGCAATAAGACCGAAAGCACTTATGCAATAAGACTGGAGAACCACTATGTTCTATAACGAAAATGACGCAAGGCAGATCGTGATCGAGGCAGGTCACAGGCTGCTTGAAAACAAACTCATAGCCCGCACATGGGGCAACATAAGCGCAAGGATAGGGATCGATGAGTTCGTCATCACTCCGAGCGGAAGGGGTTATGACACTCTCGGGCCGGAGGACCTGGTCATCGTCAAGGTGAGCGACTGCTCGTGGGAAGGCGACATCAAGCCGAGTAGCGAGAAGGGTGTCCATGCTGCAGCATATGCACTCCGCGACAACGTGAATTTCATAATCCACACACACCAGTACTACGCATCCGCACTCGCAGCAGAGTGCAGGGACGTGAGTTTTGCTCCGTGTGCAGAATATGCTCTGCCGGGAACGAAGAAGCTGGTCAGAAATGTTGAGGTCAAAGTCAGGGACAATCCGGACATCGATACGTTCCTGATGGCAAGGCATGGAGCGCTGATCCTTGCGGGCGACATGGAGAGCGCCTTCGACAAGGCGGCACAGCTCGAGGAGTTCAGCGAAAGACTCGTGGACAAGAGGGTGCCTGACCATGATACGTTCACCAGGGAGTGGATCGACACTGAGAAGGTAAAGTGCGAGATATTCCCTTGCGTCACGGTCGTAAGAGACCAGTACATCATGGAATGCTGCCAGGCCGGCGTGAAGGTCGGAGCTTACATCGATGATTTTGCCCAGATAGTCGGACCAGACATGATAGTCGTGGACAACGACCCGAAGACCGTGCAGAGAGCTCTGCTCGGCTACAATACAGGCTCGAACGCCAGAGGCTTCGGCGGACTTGTCGAAAACGGGCTTGGCCGCCTGAGCATCCCGATGACTGGAGCTCTTCACCAGATGGGCGGAATGCATCCTGCCCTCAATCCGATGATAGGCCGCAATGCGGTCCTCGTAAGGGGCGTCGGAGCGGTGTGCGCAGGCAGGACACAGGATGATGCGGATGCTGCGGCAATGATCGTCAGCAAGAACTGCGCGGCCGCCTGCTATGTAAGGCATGCAAAGCCTCTCAGCTATGTGGACGCAAGGCTGCAGAGGGTCGTATACCTGAACAAGTACTCCAAGCTCAAGAATGCAAAATAGCACCGGCCGCCTTAGTTGCGGCTGAGAAAGGAAGAGGCTGCCTGAAAATGCAGCTGGCACTGTATATAACACAAAGCAGGGGGGCGGTGAGAAGCAGTGAAATCATACATACTTGCATATGACATAGGAACAACAGGCGTCAAGACATGTCTGTTCGAAGTTGACGACAGGATCAGGCTCCTGAAATATGCATCCAGAAGCTATCCTCTGTACATTCTTGACGGCGGAGGAGCCGAGCAGGATGTCGAGGACTGGTGGCGCGGCATGGCTGAGAGCACCAGGGAGATATTTGCCGGGATGAACGGTTCTGATAGCAGCGACTCAGAGATGTCCGGCTCCGGCACGGAATCCGGTCCGCATATAACGCCTGATATGATCTCAGGCATATCGTTCTGCTCGCAGATGCAGGGACTCGTGCTGGTGGACAGGGACGGCAATGCTCTGCGCCGGCCGATGAGCTACATGGATCAGAGGGCCAGAAAGGAGATCAGAAAGGGCATTGCGAACGGCATCCAGATAGCCGGCGCGAATATCACCAAGCTGATCCCGAGCCTTAAGATAACCGGTGCCGTAGCAGGCAGCGTCAAGGACCCTGTATGGAAGTATAAGTGGGTCGAAGCCAACGAGCCTCAGGTCTTTGAGAAGGTCTACAAGTGGCTCGATGTCAAGGACTACCTCATACTCAGATGCACCGGCAGCTTCACAATGACCGAAGACTCCGCCTTTGCTACCTTCCTCTATGACATAAGGCCTGAGACCAGAGGATGGAGTGATGAGATGTGCGAGATACTCGGCGTCAGGCGGGAGCATCTGCCGGATATCATCAGATCCACTGACATGGCAGGCAGGCTGACTGCGAAGGCCGCTTCCGACCTCGGCCTGGCTGAGGGCATCCCTGTATACGGCGGAGGCGGTGATTCATCGCTTATCGGAGTAGGAGCGGGTGCTGTCAGCGTAGGAGACACCCACATTTACAGCGGGACATCCGGCTGGGTCATCACCGTTACCGACAAGCAGATGGTCGACGTCACGGCTATGATCGCATCGATCATCGGAGCCGAGCGGGAGAAATACAACTATTTTGCCGAAATGGAGACCGCCGGAAAGTGCCTTGAGTGGGTGAGAGACCACCTTGCTCTGGACGAGATCGGCGTGTACATAAGAAAGGAAAACGTCTCCTCGGATTACGAGGAGCGGAGCACCAGCCTGTACAGCTACATGACGGACGTCATCAAGGACGTGCCTCCAGGGTCGGGCGGTGTCATTTTCACCCCGTGGCTGCACGGCAACCGCTGTCCGTTTGAGGACCCGGATGCGAAGGGCATGTTCTTCGGCATAGGCCTTGATACGGGCAAAACAGAAATGATTCATGCGGTACTTGAGGGCGTGTTCTACCATCTCAGGTGGATGCTCGAATGCCAGGACCGCAGGCTTAAGACATCAAAGAAGATAAGATTCGTAGGCGGCGGTGCGCTGTCACCGGTATCCTGTCAGATGCTTGCAGACATAACGGGCAGGGTGATCGAAACTGTAGAGTCGCCTCAGAACGTAGGCTCTGTCGGAGCCTGCGCTGTCACTGCGGTCGGACTCGGGCTCATACCTGATCTCGACTGCGTCAAGGACTTCATTCCTGTGGCAGACGTATATACACCGGACAAGGATAAACATGCGGCATATAAGAAGTACTACAGGACTTTCAAAAGGCTGTACACTGCAAACAAAGCGCTTTTCAAGTCGCTCGCAGAAGGAAGCAGTGAAGACCAGAGAGTCATAATACAGGTACCAGAGAAATTGTTGAGCCGGAGATCAAAATGAAAAAGAAAGAAGTTATCAGGACCCTTAAATTCGTAATCGTATCCGCTTCCGCCGGAATAATTGAACTCGCTGTATTTACTCTGATGAATGAGTTCACCGGCCTTAAGTACTGGCCGTGCTATCTGACAGCGCTTATTGCTTCGGTAGTGTGGTGCTTTACGATCAACAGACGTTACACGTTCCAGTCGACCAAGAATGTGCCGAGAGCTATGGCGATGGTGTTCGCTTTCTATCTTGTATTCACTCCGGCGTCGACGATACTCGGCAACTATCTTGCTGAGACTCTGCACTGGAATGAGTATCTTGTAACTGCCATCAATATGGCACTGAACCTGTCGCTTGAGTATCTCTACGATACCTTCGTGGTATACAGAAACGAGATGGACAACAACGATGTTGCTGCGAAGAAGAGGGCGAAAGAGGAAAAGGCGGAGCACACCGCATAAGTTCCTGCACAGGCATGAAGGGGACTGTCTGAAAACCTGAAAGCATTTAATAAGACCTGCAGCCAGCGTGAGAGCTGAACTGCAGGCCTTTTTTCATGATGTAAGAGCTGTGCGGGATGCCTTTTGTCAGAACTGTGCAGGTATCTTCTATGCTCCGCAGATCTCCCTGACTGCATTTACTGCTGCATCGACGTCTTCTTCGGTGTTGAAATTGCCGAATGAGAATCTGATGGTGCCTGTCGGGAAGGTGCCGAGGGTCTTGTGCGCGTTAGGTGCGCAGTGAAGGCCGACTCTTGTCTCGATGCCGAATTCGAAGTCGAGCCTGAAGGCTGCGTCTGCGCAGTCGACTTTGAGAGTCTGGATCGAAACGACGCCTGTGCGTACAGGCACTTTGACGCCGTCCTTTTCTGCATAGCAGTTTTTCAGACCGCAGATCCTGATGTGGCCGGCTTCCTCGAGCGGAAGGAGTCCGCTGATGAATCTCTCTGTGAGGCCCAGCTCGTGTGCTGCGATCGCATCGAGGCCTTTTGCCCTGATCCAGTTGAGACCTGCGTTGAGTCCTACGATGCCCGGAAGGTTCATGGTGCCCGGCTCGAATCTGTCAGGCATGAAATCCGGGATCTCTTCGGTATGGCTTATCGATCCGGTGCCGCCCGAGAGGATAGGGTCGATG
>CACWYF010000123.1 GCA_902765035.1 uncultured Eubacteriales bacterium | reverse complement strand
CTGTTTCTGCAGTTTGTTCTGTAGTACTTTACCCATACGGGAAACCTCCTTTCCACTTAATTCCCCTTAATAAAAAGGTTAACACCAGAGGTCTTGTCCGTCAAGCGCATCTAACTCGCGGAAAGGCCGCAGCTGCAGAAAACAGGCAACAGAAATGCGCGTCTGTGGTATCATATCAGTATGGAATACAGAGAATTAAGGATACAGACAGACAAGAAAGACCTGGAGCTGCTGGAAGCCGAGCTGATCGGAAGCGGGTTCACTTCGATGATGATCGATGACCCGGATGACGTCATAGACATACTCGAGCACCCGGACACCTACAGGTACGATTACATCAATGACTCGCTGAGAGAGGACCTGGCGCGCAAGCCGGTGGTCACCCTGTACTTTGCGGATGATGAAGAGGGCCTGACTGAGATGAAGCGCGCGGAGGCTCTGCTTGACACGCTCTCGGCTGCAGATGATACTGACGGATCGAGCGGTGCGGGCAAAACATCCGGCGGACTCAGCATCATATACCGTGAGGCGGCAGCTGGTGATGACAGCGAGTGGCTGTACAAGTGGCAGGAGTTCTTCAAGCCGACGAGGGTCGGTGAGAGGATCGTTGTCAGACCGAGCTGGGAGAACTATGAAGCAAAGCCGCAGGATCTCGTTATAGAGATGGACCCAGGCATGGCATTCGGAAGCGGCCTGCATGAGACGACCTCGATGTGCATCAGGGCTCTTGAGAAGATACTGGCGGACCGCGGCAATATGCCTGCCGCAGACGCGGCGGCAGACGGCTGCAGGAGCACGAAGATACTCGATGTCGGCACGGGCACAGGTATACTGGCGATCGCCGGAGTACTGCTCGGAGCTGATGAGGCGCTCGGGATAGATATAGACACGGATGCTGTCAGGGTGGCCGGTGAGAATATCGGGAAGAATGGCCTCGCGGACCGGATCACCGCACAGTACGGAGATCTGACTGAGGGAGTCGATTACAAGGCTGACATCGTGGTTGCCAACCTTATGGCAGACCTCGTGATACGGCTTTCGCCGGCAGCAGCGGGACACCTCGAGAAAGGCGGCTGGTATGTCACCTCTGGCATACTGGATATAAAGGAAGAAATTGTTAGCAAGGCGATACGCGAAGCGGGTTTTGCCATTGAGGAAGTGCTGCACGACGGGGAATGGTGTGCAGTGGTCGCACGTAAAATGTAGTAGAAATTGCGGAGGGTGTTATGGTCAAGGAAGTTTATTTAGACAAAATGCTGGAAGATGCTACTGAGAATTTCACGACGGGATTCATGTGTTCGGAGTCGGTGCTTGAGGTGCTGAACAGACACTACGGACTCGGCATCGGTGAGGAAGCCATCGCGCTGTCGACAGGGTTCCCGTACGGATTCGGAAACGGGGGCAACGTATGCGGCGCAGTTGCAGGCGCTACCATGTGCCTGGGCAAAGTGTTCGGAAGAACGGTCAAGGGCGACCCGGCATTCAAAAAGTGCATCGATGTTGTAAGAGAACTCAATGATGATGTGGCGAAGGTGTATAAGACGAGCATCTGCCCTGAACTCATCAGGGACTATGACTTCTACGAGCCTGACCGCAAGACATTCTGCACCGGAATACTGCACGAATGTATCAGATCTTTTGCGAAGATCATGGAGCGCGAGTGCGGAGTAGCTGTAAAGTAACAGTTCAATACTCAATTGACTCAGGCGATTACAGATTGTAAAATTTAGATGTATAGGGCTCTGCGGCAAAGACAGGGTCCACGTGTAAAAGGGAACCGTAAAGGAGGGAATTCCTATGGATATGAATACTATGCTTCAGTTGCTGCTCAGCAGCGATGCACTCGGACAGGTAAGCAGGCAGGCAGGCGTCAGTGAGAACGACGCAGCAGAGGTACTTAAGGATGTACTCCCTGTTCTTCTTAAGGGAATGCAGGGACAGGCGTCCAACGAGTCAACACAGCAGGGATTCCTGCAGGCGCTCGCTGATCACAGCAAGCAGGATACAAGCAATGTCAGCAAGTTCCTCGGCAATGTAGATACAGAGGACGGCGGCAAGATCGTAAAGCACCTGCTCGGAGCTGAAGAAGAGGCTGTAGCTGCCAGGGCTAAGAAGAAGAGCGGGATCGATGCCAAGAAGATCATCAAGATCATGGCTATCGTAGCACCTCTGCTGATGTCCCAGATGGGTAAGTCTGCCAAGGAGTCAAAGAAGACAGAGGCAGGCAGCATCGGAGCAGCTGATGTACTCGACATCGTAGGCGGACTCACAGACGGACTCGACATGAAGGACGTCCTCAAGATCGCAAAGATGTTCGCTAAGTAATAGCAGCAGGACCGGAAAACAGTATGCAGCGGCATGGCTTGTTCCGCTGTGTGGAAAAGGCATAAGGATCCGCCAGGTGATGCCTGGCGGATTTGGTCTATAAGGAGATATTGAGATGGAGAACTTCAGCTGGGAATGCAGCACTCGTGTAAGATTCGGACAGGGCTGCGTCAGAGAGTATCTTGCGGAGATGGTCAGGACTTTTGCTCCGGGCGGTCAGAATATCATGCTCGGGTATGGCGGCGGATCCGTTAAGAAGAACGGCGCTTATGATGACATAATGGCTGTGCTGGGCGAAATGGGATACAGCCTTGCGGATAACGGCGATGCACCTGCGGCCGGGCAGGATGCAGGCGGATGTGAGCCGTGCAGCTATAAAATAGTAGAATTCACCGGAATAATGTCGAACCCGACTCTTGCCAAAATGCTTGAGGGAGCAGAACTGGCAAGGCGCAGCAACATCGGGCTCATCATAGGAGCAGGCGGCGGTTCTGTCATGGACTGCTGCAAAGCGGTATCCGTACAGGCCGGATATGACGGTGATGCGTGGGAGGATTTCTGGATGCAGGGCAAACCAATGACTCACAGGGTAGTGCCTTGCGGCGTAGTTGTTACCATGCCTGCTACGGGCAGCGAGGTTAACGGCTGCGCGGTCCTTACCAACGAAGAGACCAGGATAAAATGCGACAGGGACTACCCTGAGGTGAATCCGGCATTTGCACTGATGGATCCGGAATATACGCTGACCATGCCTGTGAGGCAGATGAAGGCGGGGACCTTCGATATCCTCTCGCATATAATGGAGACGTATTTCAGCTATCCGCTCGAACCGAATCCTGCAGACGATATCTCCGAAGCCCTGATGAAGGGTCTTATCAGAGATTTCCGTGCGGCTCTTGCCGATCCTAAGGACTTGCAGGCGAGAAGCAATATCATGTGGACGGCATCGCTTGCGGAGAACAGGATCATCAAGACTGGCAAAAGCAAGGACTTCCAGGCGCATAACATGGAGCACCAGCTCTCTGCGTACACGAACTGCAATCACGGCGAAGGACTTGCCGTTTTGCACCCTGTATATTACCGCCATGTATATAAATCGGGGCTCGCGAAGTTCGTGAGTTTTGCCCGCAACGTATGGGGACTGACAGAGAAGGATGCAGAGGAATTCAGAGTATCCTGCGGAGGCGGCATGAGCGGTGATGAGGCTCTTGCGCTTGCAGGAATCGATGCTCTGGCGGCATTCATTAAGGAGGCAGGGCTTCCGGCCACTCTGCGCGAACTCGGATTCGGAGAGGATGAGAGAAAGCTCCTCCCTGAGATCGCTGAGTCGTGCTTCATATCCGGAGGCGCTTTCAGGCAGATGACTGCGGCAGAGATTCTTGAGATATATAATGAATGTTGGTAGAATAACCTGTGGAAAATACTGAAGGGACATGCGGGGCTTCGCAGTGAGGATGTCCGCAGAGCAAGGGGAACAAATGGCAAATAACATGAACCAGGACCGCCGTGATGCGATGCACTGGGCGGAAGAGTGGAGAATCAAACAGAGAAATAAGAGGATTTTACTCATTGTCCTTGCGATACTTGCGATCGCACTTCTCGCGTTCATCATAAACTATGTTTCGATCATGGTTTCGAGAACGACTTATGCATCTGAGGAGGAGATGAGGTCTGCTCTGCAGGGAAGGTTTGTGACTGACTATGCAGAGGATATCGTTATCGATGGCGACACCCTGACTCTGACCTACTACAATCGGAGCCATTATGATCTCGAGTATCTTGAGAAGTATGGATACAGTGATTTTGATGACTCTATGTACGACGATGAGATCGTAAAGTGGGACTACAGAAGAGGAGAGATCAAATTCAAGTGGATGGACACGATTACCGTTGATAAGGAAGGCAACCTCGTCTATTACCACCAGCAGTACAAAAAGACCAATGAGCCGAAGCCGACACCTCTCGACCCATCGATTCTGAGCCAGTATAAGAAGGTCTATGAGGACTCTCTGGATGGGCAGGAAGAAGAGGCTGAGGACGGCAGCGATACTGCTGCAAGCGGAACTGAGATGACAGATGAAGAGCAGAAAGCACAGGATGCAGTTCAGGAGAGCCAGGATGAGACTCAGGAGGCTGCAGAAGAGGCAGGCGTAGAGCCGCTGCATGAAGCGGGGGACGACGTATAAGTATCAACTGATACAGGAAACGCCGTGATTACTGATTTCTGTAGAATAACAAGACCCCATGCTCAGAGATGAGCATGGGGTCTTCATTATGTGTAAGTTTAACCGCTTATAATCTTGCTGCCTCCATGATCGCTTCTGCGAAGGATGGATGCGGATGGATGATGTTGGCAACTTCTTCGAGGGTCATGCCTCGGCCGATCGCTACTGAGAGCTCGCCGATGAGGTCGGAGGCTCTGCCGCAGAGGAGGTGTGCACCGATGAGGGTGTGGTCGTCTGCTCTTGCGATGAGCTTGACGAATCCTCTGTCGAGACCTGCGATGACTGTCTTTCCGTTAGCTGACATAGGATACTTCTTGGATACTACGTCGATGCCGGCTTCCTTGGCCTCGTCTGCTGTCATGCCGACAACAGCGATCTCAGGGTCGGTGTAGATGCAGCTAGGAACTGTATCCATATTGATCGTCGCTTCTGCCCCGTTCATGAGAGCCACCGCA
>CACWYF010000122.1 GCA_902765035.1 uncultured Eubacteriales bacterium | reverse complement strand
CCCCTTCCGGGGCGGGGCGTTTTGTATGCCCCCTCCGCCATTGACGGCGGTTCCTTCCCGTGCTATACTGCGGATAGAATCCCGGATTTCCGGGCAACATGCTAAGAAGCAGATTGCAAATGCAAGGAATGCGATTGCAAGGAATACGGCTGAAGAACCACGCCTGTCTGACCTGATGATCTTTTTCAGATACCACTTTTTTCCGCCTGCACTCCTAGTCAAATACCTCACCTGCTCTCACAAGAAGGTCCTCATTTATCATGTAGGATCTGGTACTGATCCGCTTGGTCAGATCAAACTGGAGTAATCCGCCCCTTAGCATCTTTACTTCTTTTTCCGCGTTGTATCTTCTGACACCTGCGCCCCTGTACTCATCCGATGCTTCTAGAGCCGTCATATGCTCACTTATCCCGGTGCTGAGTATCTCAAGATAGAACGTGAACGTTCTCAACAAAAGCATCGAAGTCAGTATAATGACCGGCATTATAAGTGCGGCCTCCACAAGCTGTGAGCCTTGTCTGTTCCTTAAGGATCTCAAGCATGACTGCAGTAATGAGTGTATACACATCCTGCATTATCAGAAGTTGGCAGCGTTAAGGTTGCCGAATATCCTGTTCACAAAGTCAGTTACAGATGATTTGAAAATGATCCCGACAGCCACCGCAATCGCCACCAGGATCGCTACCTGAACCATTTCCATTCCCTTCTTGTTCCGGACCGGCATAGCCAGCCGGAAAGCCGCTTGTTTTACCTTGTTCAACATAATGTTCCTCCTTTTCCGCCTTACTGTTACATGCTGAGCAGTGCAGGCGCCATAGTGATAACGATCAGGAGTATGAGCAGCATTCCGAGCGGCCAGGACATCTTCATGTCGATCATCCTTCCGCTTTCGCGGGCAACTATCTTGCGGTCATCCCACAGATAACTGCTCTCCCTGCTCAGACTCTCTATAACATCGCTCCCCCTCCGCTCATTTTCGGTGAGGATCGTTGCTATCCTTACAAGTTCCTTGACGTTATGACGTGAAGCATATTCGTTTATAAGAGTTGCCGTGCTGATGCGGTGCCCGTCATTTTCAGCAATGAGTTCAGAGAGTTCTCTTTCGAACACTGACATATTCTCTTCACCATAACCTCTGTAGCTCTCACATATCGTTTCGACCGCATCGCTGAGTATCATCCCTGCATTCATCATCAGAAACAGCTGGTTGCAGAATCTCGGAAGGCCTTTCATTATCTCCTTCCTCGCTGCTGCTTCACCGTCCGTTCGCTTATCCAGTCCGCTCTTGATCACTGCGGCCAAAACAGCAAGATACATGAACGGGATAAGTGCTATCCCCGTCCGGTCTTCCTGCTTTCTCGCCGACCACCTGACAGGAGTTCCGTCTGACAGACTGGAAGGAAGTTTCACAGATTCATCCTCTGAATACTCAAGTTCAGTCAGGAGCCTGTCTATCTCTGCATCTATCTCAGCTGCGCGGATATCTTTTTCGTCAGCTTCTGCAGGAACACCGCGGCCGGATGAAACGCCTCTGAGTGCTATGGTCACATCTTTCCGGACCGCATCGCTTCCGCTTCCTATATCCACGGTGACATCATATGTCTCATCTGTTGACATCGAATGTCTTGAAATGCTTACTACATTCCCATTGCTGTCAGTTATAAGGCGGCCCTGCTCTTCAGGGCCCTTTATCACCATGACAAGTATGAGAAGAGCAGCAGCCAGCGTCACGGCATAGATCTGTTTCAGCATCTGCCGGTCTTTTTTAAGTTCAGTCAGTATTCCTCTGATTCTTTCCATCATCTGCCCTATATATCTATCTTCACTATCTTCTGTATGATCGAATATATACCTGCCGTGGATATGATCACGCCCGTCATGATGATCCTTCCTGCCAGAGTCTCATACATGGGAGCTATGTAATCAGGAGCACAGATATTGAGAAACAGGATCACTATTACCGGCATCACGAATATGATCATCCCTTCACTCTTCTTTCTTTTGACCAGTTCCTCGACTTCACGCTCTATGGTCATTTTGTCTATGATCACACTTGCCGCCCTTGAGAGGGCTATGATCAGGCTTGCTCCTGTTATCTTACAGATGGAGTAAATAGTCACAAAGTCGTACACATCTTCCGATCCGCTTGCCGCAGCCAGGTCCATAAGTACAGAGACATCATTTTCACGCCCGACCTCCATCCTTTCATATGCCTTGGCAAGTTCTCCGGCGAGAATGCAGTTATTGCCGTGTATGCTTCTGAGAGACGGAATGGATTCTGCAATAGCGTCCTTCATTGATCTTCCGGCGCCAATCGAAGTCGATGCCATAAAGAGAAAATCCTTGAATTCGTCCATGTATCTGTGTCTGCGCCTGTCTGCAAGGCTTGTCCTTACTGCAGACCTGATCCTGGGAATAAGCGGTATTATCACAACTGCGAAAAGGATGTTTCTGTACATCAGGTATGAGATGACAAGCCCTGCAAGCGCAGAGGAAAGAATAAGAACAGAGTTCTCATATCTATTAAGTTCATACGTCCTCAGATCGATCATTGTTTCCCTTCATCATGTGCCCGAAACCTGCACGTATAAGTCTCTCCCGGTCTCTCAGAGAGTTCCCGGTTGCAGTCAGGACACCTTGTTCTGTTGTTGTATACAGATAGTTGACGATATATTCTTCTCCGTCAAAGCCTACCATTTCAGCTATTTCGCTCGTTCTGCGTCTCCCGTCAGCGTCCCTTCTGAGATGAACGAAGATATCGACGGCATTCGCTATCTGATTTCTTACCGATGACACACTTACCTGCGAGTCGGTAAGATACATCGTTTCAAGCCTGTTAAGCATTCCCCGTATAGAGTTGCCGTGGCCGGTACTCATGCTTCCGTCATGGCCAGTATTCATCGCCTGTATCATGTCAACGACTTCTCTTCCGCGGACCTCTCCGACGATTATCCTGTCCGGTCTCATTCTGAGACTTGTCCGGATCAGTCTCTCCATTGTTACCTCACCCTTTCCTATGGAATTTGCTGCACGGCATTCCATCTGCACTTTGTTATTGAGATGAGTTATCTGGAGCTCTGCCGAGTCCTCTATGATGATCACCCTTTCTCTCGGGTCGATAGAAGCCGTCAGCGCGTTCAGAAAGGTCGTTTTGCCCGATGATGTCCCACCGCTTATAAATATGTTGTAACCGCTCCTTACGAGCGCTCTGAGGTCATCTGCGCACTCCTGCGTGATGCTTCCGTAAGCGATGAGATCCTTCATCTCGATCTCCTTCTCTCTGAACTTACGTATCGTAAGTATCGGGCCGTTAAGTGCTACGGTCCTGAGTACTCCGTTGACTCTGTAACCCGAAGGAAGCCTCGCATCCACTATCGGGTTCGCTTCATTTATTTCCCTGTGTACATCCGCAGCGAACATGCGGATTATCTCTTCGAGCTCCTCAGGGGATGTGAATGTATCATCCACCTGTACAAGTTCTCTGTTTCTCTCGATAAAGATCATGTCAGGTCCGTTGACCATGATCTCATTTACAGCCGGGTCTGTCAGAAGCGGCTGCAGCAGTCCGTATCTGCCGGATACCCTGTCATATATCGAGGATATGATCAGTTTCATCTCTTCTATCTCAGATACCCGGGACAGTTCAGACCTGAAGAAGCATTCTTCGCATTTCTCGCGTATGTCGCCCCTGCCGGGAACGCTGTCCCTCTCTGTGATCCATCTGCGGATGTCTCTGACTATGTCATCTATTTCTTTCCTGTATTTGAGTATCGTTCTTCTTTTCGTCAGTTCTTCCATATGTCTCACTTACAAAATCATCTATCTCGCGTGCTTCTGTTCCTGCATCCGCGCCTGATATTTTCCTTGTTTTTCCCTGATTATCCTGTCCGATGAAAGCAGCTGGATCCGCGATCCTTCTTCCGCTCCCGAAGAACAGGATATTATCTGCTGTCTTCAGGATGCTGAGGTTGACCTCGCTGAAGCATGTGCCTATATCCAGTATCAGTGTGTCAAAATGCCTGCTAATACTCGTGATCAGCTCCGACAGATGACTGCGCCTGAGAGATGTCAGCGGATTGATGCCTCCCGGCAGCCTGAGACAGCTTATCCCATAGCTGTCTGTATACGTGAATCCCTCAGGCGGATAGTCTCTTCCCTCATCGATAAAGTACATGAGTCTGCGGAATGATCCGCTTCCATCCGCCGATGTTTCATTGCTGTAGTCATTTATATATCCCAGCGGCACTATGAGAATCGATCCGCCCTGTCTGTATGCTATCTGTCCGGCCAGTGTCCGGCATCTTACAGCCGACAGCTGGTCTGCATCACCTGTCACAGCTATCACTCTTGTTGCAGGTGTTATTGCACCTGTATCTCCTGACCAGGCAGAATAGACAATGGACAGCTCAGCCATTATCGATATCAGACTGCTGTACTTGAAGATGGCGCTCTTGCCACTGATGATCGGCGTCATGTCCTCACCGTCTAAAGTGGCAACACCGCTTCCGGCCTTGATTTTCCACAGATTATCCCGACATTTTCGCATCCGGGCTGTGGATAACTCTGTGGAAACTGTGGATAACTAAAGCTGTTTTGCCTTCCGCACAATTTTATGTCGACTTCCTGTTATTTTTTTTAGAATTATTTTAACCTATTCGCTCTGTTTCCCTGCATTTTTTCTTGTAAAATCCTTCATACTTCCCTGCTTTTATTTTCCTCTTAAAAAAATAATTTTTGTCTTGACAAGCGGCTCATTGCACGATATAATATATGCACAAACAACATCGCGGGGTAGAGCAGTTCGGTAGCTCGTCGGGCTCATAACCCGGAGGCCGCAGGTTCAAATCCTGTCCCCGCAACCACTAAACGCCTGAAACCGTATGGTTTCAGGCGTTTCTTTTTGTTGATTACCCCGTTGCACTTTGCTGTTATTCTCCCGGGTTTTGGGCACAGCGTCACTGAGCTGTCAGCCTTGATTTGCTAGCTCTGGCTCGACGCTCCATGTATTAGTCCTCAGACGGTCTTCGGCCGCCGTTT
>CACWYF010000121.1 GCA_902765035.1 uncultured Eubacteriales bacterium | reverse complement strand
TGCGGATTATTCCTCGGAGGCCTCGATCTGGGCAGCCACTTCATCGAATATCTCATACCTTATCTGCCGGCCGGCTTCTTCTGTGGTTATTCCCAGTTCATCTGCTACACCGCCGCAGTCGGCCTCAAAACTCTCGCATTCAAGTCCGAGTCTGTCGCATATCCTGATGACATTATCCTCTTCCTCATCAGCTTCCGGTCTCAGCTTATGATTGACATGGACCGGTACCAGAGTCAGATCGAATGAGTCCGCTATCCTTGTAAGCGAATGGAGAAGGCACAGTGAATCAGGGCCGCCGGAGAGGCCTATGATGATATGTGCGCCTTCCTGTATAAGTCCGCCGTCTATTATCCTGTCGACAATACGGCTTTTCTTTACAGGCTTTTTCGCGGTCTTTTTTACAGTCTTTCCCGCTGCCTTTGCTGTTGTCTTCTTTTTGGTTTCTTTGTCAGTCTTTTTCATTTTTCCTGTCCTGGAATCATCGCGGAACGGAGAAAAATCTCCTTCCGTTTTCGGTAAGGATGCGCGATGCATCCTCATAGCTGATGCCTTTGATCATGGCCATGCGCCTCACGACATGCTCGACATAGTGCGGCTTGTTAGGTCTGCCCCTGAGAGGCTCAGGAGCCATGTACGGCGCATCGGTCTCCGACAGCAGAAACTCTATCGGTATCCTGCGCGCGACCTCTGCAGCCTTTTTCCCGTTCTTGAAGGTTATCGGGCCTCCGAGCGAGATCGTTGCACCCATTTTCACGTATTCTTCAGCCATTTCCGTGGAGCCCGAATAGCAGTGCATCTGAACACGTGCATCAGGTACAAGTCTTGTTACGACATTCCCGCCGGATGCAAGTTCTCCTGAGAAGCAGTTTACATCCGTTATGCTGTATTCTCCCGGTATCTTCATGTCATGGGCAAAAGCTGTTTCCGATAATGTGCCCGGTGCCGGTCTTCCCGGGAACCAGCTCTTGCGCTCATCGCTGAAGGCGCCTTCTTCCGCAAGTATGTCCATGGTCAGCTGGTTTGCGTCTCTTGAATGGATCATTATAGGCATCCTGAGCTCGTTGGCCAGTCTTATCTGATTTCTGAACAGCTCCTGCTGCTCTTCCCTGTCGTCTGTTCCATAGTAGAAGTCCAGGCCTATCTCGCCTATGGCAAGGGCTTTGGGGTGTGCGGCGAGCCTGCGGATCTCATCGATGTCGGCATCGGTATATACCGATGCGTGATCCGGATGGATCCCGACTGCGGCCCAGCACCAGTCATATGTATCTGCGTCTTCGAGCGCCTGCTTTGCAGACTGCACGCAGTCGGCGACATCGATAATGTAACCGAGCTCCGACGCTTCTATCTCTGAAGCGAGCTCCCTGCGTTCCTCCGCGGTAAACTTTTCAAAATTCAGATGTGTATGAGCATCAAAAAGCATTTCTGACGTCCTCTTACGAATTTATTGTTCTCTGACCGGAAAAGAAAATGAGGTACCTCATCCGAAATATACAGATATATTCAGGAATATGTGTACCTCACTTTTTTCTCAGCCTGTAAAAAGTTACAGCTTATTTCTTCAGACTCTCGCTGATTGCGTAAAGAGCTTCGAGTTCCTTGTCGACATCGAGTCTCGGGAAGAGCTGATCACCCTTGTGGGTCTCTGCGCCTTCCATCTGATAGAACTCAAATGCGTCTTCCCATACAGCCGGAACCTCTGAAAGACCGAGCTGGTCTCTCATGCGGTCCGAAGTCGTGTGCATGAACGGGATGATCAGGATCGATACGATCCTGAGGCATTCTGCGAGATTCCTCATAACAGTGTCGAGCTCATCCTTCCTTGCCTCATCCTTGGCGAGGACCCATGGAGTCTTCTCGTCGATGTACTTGTTGGCTCTTCTGACAACATTCCAGATATCGTCAAGAGCAAGGTTGAACTGGAACTCGCTCATTCTGTCTTCAACCTTCTTTGCTGTTCCTGTAGCAAGCTCAATAAGCTCGTCGTCGATAGCATCTCTGCAAGGAGCTGCCGGTACAACACCGCCGCAGTACTTCTGGATCATCGAAACTGTTCTCGAGAGCAGGTTTCCGAGGTCGTTGGCGAGGTCAAAATTCATTCTCTTGAGCATTACCTCGTTAGTGAAGTTTCCGTCCTGTCCGAAGGTGTATTCTCTGAGCAGGAAGTACTTCAGAGCATCAATGCCGTAGCGGTCGATGAGGATAACAGGATCTATAACGTCCTCACCCTTTGAAGCCTTGGACTTCGATACCTTCTCACCGCCGAGCAGCAGCCAGCCGTGTCCTCTTACCTGCTTTGGCAGAGGCAGATCTGCACTCATCAGCATTGCCGGCCAGATGATGGAGTGGAATCTTACGATTTCCTTTCCTACCAGGTGAACATCTGCAGGCCAGTACTTGTTGTACTTCTCGCAGTCGTCCGGTCCGCCGAGAGCTGTAACGTAGTTGGAGAGCGCGTCCACCCATACGTACATGACGTGCTTCGGATCATTAGGTACAGGAATGCCCCAGTCAAATGTGCATCTGGATACACAGAGATCTTCAAGTCCCTGCTCGATGAAGCTCCTCATCTCGTTCCTTCTTGTCTCAGGCTCGAGGAATTCAGGATGCTCATCATAGAGCTTGAGGATCTTGTCTGCATAGTTGGAAAGCTTGAAGAAGTATGCCTCCTCACTTGCCTTCTCAACAGGTCTGCCGCAGTCAGGGCACTTTCCGTCCACCAGCTGGCTCTCTGTCCAGAAGGATTCACACGGTGTGCAGTACAGACCTTCATAAGCGCCTTTATAGATATCGCCCTTCTCATACATTCTCTGCCAGATCTTCTGGACTCTTGTCATGTGTCTCTCTTCCGTAGTTCTGATGAAGTCATCATAAGAGATCTCCATGGTTGCCCACAGATCCTTGATGCCTGCAACGATCTCGTCAACGTACTCCTGAGGAGTAACGCCCTTCTCGATCGCCTTGGTCTGGATCTTCTGTCCGTGCTCGTCAGTACCTGTCAGGAACATTACGTCATATCCCTGAAGTCTCTTGAATCTTGCCATGGCATCTGCCATTACGGTGCAGTAAGTGTGACCGATATGCAGATTGGAGCTCGGATAATAGATTGGTGTTGAGATGTAGTATTTACCCTTTTCGTTCATTTTCTGACCTTTCCGCTCGAATGAGAGCTTTGTTTTTAGTCTTTTTTCTGTTTTATTTTCTTTGTACATGCCGCCTTTCAGACTTATCTGCGGCGTTCTGCGCATTAACTTGTTTATTATAACAAAAAGATGCCTGCATTTCATCAAGAATATGCAGACATCTTTATATGTTTTTACATTATGTTATGCTATGCGGTTCTCAGGCTTTACCCAGAAGTGCCACTTTGGTGCAGCCGGCATAGGCTCTCCCTTGACACATGCAGCGATCACTCTGCGGTGAGTGAATGCGTAGCATCCGAGGAGGCATACACACAGTAAGCCTAACACTTTCTTCATTACTTCTGTTCCCTTCCGATCTTGAGTCCCATCTTGAATGCCTCTACGTTAGGCTCGATCAGTTTTGGCTTATTAGCGAACTTGTGCTCGATGCCCTTTACGATTACTTCTTCAGGAACTGCATCTGTAGCGCCTACATAAACGCCCAGCATGATTACGTTGAGGGCTCTCTCGTTCTTGATGTCGATAGCCATCTGAGTTACAGGAGCCTTGATGACCTTGATGTCATCTCTGTCGATAGGGTCTGTAACGATAGTGCTGTTTACGAACAGTGTCCCGCCCGGCTTGAGGTTGCCGATGAACTTGTGCAGGGACGGTCCGTTCATTACTACGAGGTCCTCGAGGGAATAGCTTACAGGTGCTCCGATAGGATCATCACTGATTACAACGTAGCAGTTGGCTGTGCCGCCTCTCATGGCAGCGCCGTATGAAGGGAAGAATGTGACATTCAGGTCTGTAGCCTGGGATGTTGCCTCTGCCAGGAGCTTACCCATTGTCATAACTCCCTGTCCGCCGAATCCGGCGATCATAAGATTTCTTTCCATGGTTTACCTCCTATTGCTTCTTCACTCCGCCGTCTCTGAATACTCCGAGAGGATACTCTTCGAACATCTTCTCTCTGAGGAAGTCAAGAGACTTGAGAGTATCGAGGCCCCAGTTGGTCGGGCAGGATGTAACGATCTCAACGATTGAATATCCTCTGCCTTCCATCTGATACTTGAACGCCTTCTTGATAGCATTGCGAGCCTTGATAACGTGCTGCGGAGTATCGCAGCTTACTCTCTCGATGTAGTAAGGAGCTGTCAGCTGGTTGATGATTTCTGACATGTGCATCGGATATCCGTGCTCTTCAGGATTACGTCCGCCAGGTGTTGTTGTGGACTTCATGCCTACGAGTGTGGTAGGAGCCATCTGTCCGCCTGTCATGCCGTAGATACCGTTGTTAACGAAGATAACTGTGAAGTTCTCGCCTCTGTTTGCTGCAGACAGTGTCTCAGCAAGTCCGATAGCAGCGAGGTCGCCGTCGCCCTGATATGTGTATACCAGTGAATCAGGGGATGATCTCTTGATACCTGTAGCTACAGCGCCTGCTCTTCCGTGTGCAGCGATTGTTTCGTCACAAGTTACATAGAACTGTCCGAGTCCGCAGCATCCAACGCCCTCTACTCTTACGAGCTTGTCGAGCTGACCGAGTTCTTCTGCAGCCTCTCCGATGAGCTTATGTATTGTGCTGTGCATGCATCCAGGGCAGAATCCGGAGACTGCGCCCTCGATGATACCTTTGGTCCTGGTATAGACTTTCTTTTCTTCAGCCATTACAGCACCTCCTTAATGAATTCTTTTGCGCCCTTCAGCACCTGATCGTTGGTCAGCAGCTGGCCGCCCGATCTGAGCACTTCGTGCACCGGGCACCTGCCCTGGATCGCATAGTCGATGTCCCATCTCATCTGAGCAGGAATGGACATCTCTACGTCGATGATGCCCTTGACTCTGTCGAAGTCAAGATTTCTGAATGAATCATATGGGAATGGCGAGATCGTGACCGGTCTGATCATTCCTGCCTTGATGCCCTCAGCGCGGAGCTGTCTGATGACTGCTCTTGAAAT
>CACWYF010000120.1 GCA_902765035.1 uncultured Eubacteriales bacterium | reverse complement strand
GTTTATCGCCACCTGGGCTGCGCATGAGAATCCGCACAATACGGACAGAAGCATATACACGAGCAGCGTTCCGCCCTTTGCTCCGCCGGTATTCCCTGTGCTGTCCTGACCTGAAGGGATGTTTACAAGTGCGATCCCCGCAAGCACGAGCGCTCCTCCGGCCAGCCTCTTCATATCTACCGGTATCTGTGCCGATCCGAAGAGACCGAAGTTATCTATGATCAGTCCGGTCATCGTCTGGCCGAAGCACAGGAGCATGACGTTGCGCGCACTCCCGAGTTTTGGCAGGCAGATAATGTTGAGGAAAACGATGAAAGTACCGCATGTTCCCCCGAGCCATATCCAGAACGGCTGCTCTGCTATTCTGCCCACCGGGATATACAGCGACTTCTCAATTACAAGCATGGCGACAGCCATGATAACTGCCGCACAGATGAAATTATATATAGAAGTTATATACGGTGACTTTAAGTCTTCCCTTATCCTTGAATTGACACTGGCCTGAGTCGGCGATGCCACACCTGCCAGAAGTCCGAGTAAAAATGAAAGCATTTATTGTTCCAGCTCCGGTCCCTTTTCTTTATTTCTGTGTGATCCAGCTCTCATCGGACGGATTGTTCCTGAACGCGATCAGCTTTGCTATATCGTCACTGCTGATATAGTTCTGCTCGGCAGCTACCTCAGCAACTGTGTCAAAATTGGTCAGGGACACCCATTCGATGCCTGCTTCTGCCATTCTGTCGACGCCCTTCTTCATTCCGTATGTCATGATCGATACGACACCGAGAACATCGGCTCCTGCCTCTCTGAGAACGTTGACTGCATCGATGCAGCTCCCGCCTGTTGAAATGAGGTCCTCGACAACAACGACCTTCTGGCCTTTCTCGAGTCTTCCCTCTATCTGGTTGCCTCTGCCGTGGTCCTTGGCTCCGGATCTTACATATCCCATCGGAAGATCCATGAGATGTGCTGTGATCGCTGCGTGAGCTATTCCGGCTGTCGCTGTTCCCATCAGGACTTCGACCTCAGGGAAAACAGCCTCTATCGTCTCAGCAAGGCTCTGCTCAACATCGTTTCTTACTTCAGGAGCGGTCAGTGTGAGTCTGTTGTCACAGTAAACAGGGCTCTTGATCCCGCTTGCCCATGTGAACGGCTCTTCCGGTCTGAGGAAAACAGCCTTGATGCTGAGAAGATCATCAGCGATGAGTCTTCTTATAGTCTGTGCATTATACATTTCTGATATACCCAATGCCTTTCTGCTGCACCTCTGTGCAGCTCTTCTTATGAAAATGCAGCGAGACGAAAGGCCCGCCGCATCTGATTTCATTTATATGGTCTGTTATCCGCCTGTGATGGACCTCTATCCGATAAAGTCCTCTCTGCACTTTGTGTATGCATCGATCGGCTTTGGTTCACCTGTGATGGATCTGCCTACTACTATGTAGTCTGATCCGACGGTCTTTGCATCAGCAGGTGTCATTACCCTCTTCTGGTCTCCGGCGCTGTCTCCGGCAAGTCTTATTCCCGGCGTTACCGTCAGGAAGTCGCTGCCGCATGCAGCGTGGATGTCTGCAGCCTCGTGTGCCGAGCATACGACCCCGTCAAGACCTGCTTCCTTGGCGTTCAAGGCATACTGTCTGACGACCTGATCGAGCGGCCTGTCTATGAGAAGCTCCCTGTGCATGGTCTCTTCATCAGTTGACGTGAGCTGTGTGACAGCTATAAGTTTTGGCTTGTCTGCGTATCTTGCAGCCCCGAGCATGAGTCCTGCCTTAGCCGCCTTCATCATCTCGATGCCGCCTGCAGCGTGGACATTTACCATGTCGACACCATATTCTCCAAGCACCTGCATGGTCTTCTTTACTGTGTTAGGGATGTCGTGCAGCTTGAGATCAAGGAACACCTTGTGTCCTCTCTCCTTCAAAGTTTTAACGATCTGCGGCCCCTCTGAATAGAAAAGTTCCATTCCGATCTTGACGAAAGGTCTGCTGACACTGATGCTGACATGATCGCAGCTGACAACTTCATCTCTGATCTTGTTGAACTTGTCAAGGAATCTTATCGTCTCTTCTGCGCTTGCAAAATCACATGCTATGATTACGTCTTTGCCCATTTTTATCCTCCGGTATTACTGATGTGTCTTGCCTCAATGAGGCCGGCGTACTTATCAGCCCCTTCTTGGTATAAGTATACAACAAATCAGTGTGCCGCGCCTATAATCTCTTTCAGCGAAGTTATACCGAATTTTTCCATAACAAGCGGAAGGTCGTTTATGATGTCTCTCGATGCGAACGGCTCTGTCAGATTGGCAGCTCCGATCTCGACTGCAGTCGCTCCGGCCATCATCATCTCAATGACATTCTCAGCAGATGATACGCCGCCCATACCGACTACCGGGATGCTGACCGCACCTGATACCTGATACACCATTCTCAGCGCGACCGGGAATACAGCAGGTCCCGAGTAGCCGCCGGTGACATTGGCAAGTATCGGCTTTCTCTTCTTAAGGTCAAGCCTCATTCCCATCAGGGTATTGATGAGGCTTATTCCGTCAGCGCCCGCATCCTCGCACGCCTTCGCGATGGATACTATGTCCGTTACGTTCGGAGACAGCTTGATGATAAGAGGCTTGTCCGTCGTTTTGCGCACCGCCCTGACAACATCAGCAGCCATGCACGGATCGGTACCGAATGACATACCGCCGCCGTGAACGTTAGGACAGCTTATGTTGATCTCGAGCCATCCGACCTGCTCCTCGGCAGCAAGCTTTTCAGTCGTGTATACGTAGTCATCCACAGAGAATCCGCTGACGTTGGCCATTACAGGCTTATTGAATACCTTCGCAAGTTTTGGCAGTTCCTCTGATATGACCTTATCGACGCCCGGGTTCTGAAGACCGACGGAATTGAGCATTCCTGACGGACACTCAGCTATCCTCGGCGTCTCATTGCCGAATCTCGGATCTTTGGTCGTCCCCTTGAACGAGAAAGTCCCGAGGCAGTTTATATCGTAGAGCTCTGCGAACTCATAGCCGTAACCGAATGTGCCCGAAGCCGGTATCACCGGATTGTCCAGTTCTATGCCGCAGAGAGTGACTTTAGTATCTACCATAGTATCTCCTCCGTTCTGAGCACCGGCCCGTCCTTGCATATCCTCTTGTAACCCGTGACTGTCCTGCAGCTGCATCCCATGCATGCTCCGAATCCGCATCCCATGCGCTCCTCAAAGCTCATCTGCCCGGATATTCCGGCTCCCTTAAATACCTCTTCATACACAGCCTTCAGCATCGGCTCAGGGCCGCAGGTATAGAAGTGAGTGAATCCTTCTTCTGAAGCCAGCGCCCTGAATGCGTCTGTAACGAAGCCTTTTACTCCTACGCTTCCGTCGGCTGTAGCAACGGCCACCCTGCATCCGAGCTCTTCGAATTCGTCCGCGTAGTATATCTCATCAGAAGAATTGAATCCGAGGATCACAGTTACTTCACGATCGGTCCCGCGGGACTTCGCATCCTTCAGAAGCTCCTTAGCCGCAAGATAGAGCGGCGGTATGCCGACTCCTCCACCGATGAGCAGCGGACGGTCCCCGGCATCGCTTAAGTCATAGCCGTTTCCGAGACCCGTCAGCACATCCAGCTTAGTACCGGCCGGCATCTTAGTCATTTCTTCAGTTCCCTGTCCGAGCACCTTGTATATGATGGTGACAGCACCCTCATCAGTCCCGGTCCCGAGGCCCTCGCCCGTGTAAGGCTCGGCATGCTTCACATCATTGACGCTTACAGGCCTTCTGAGAAAATGCCCGTCGAGCCTGATGTTAATGAACTGGCCCGGCGCAGTTACCGCAGAAGTATCACCTGCGAGCACCATGCGCCATGTGGTCGGAGTCAACTGCGTATTCTCTTTTATACTAAATATTCCTTGCTTCATCTATTATCCTTTTATGCAGACTGTTCCGGTTGTGATAGAATTGCCCGCTGCGAATATTCCGCAGGGAACGCCCTGCCTTATGCGGCGTTCCCGAGGACGTGAGCAGAGGGCAATACTCTCACTATGCATCTATTGTGGAAATCGTCTGAGTAGTCTCCTCGAGTACATCGAGCAGTACCCTTACTGTATCCATCGAAGTGAAGAGTGTCGCGTTGTTCTCGCTTGCGCACTGGCGGATCAGCTGTCCGTCATTTGCTGTAACGTGGTCGCCTACCTTCCTTGTATTGATGATGTAAGCGATGTGTCCGTTTCTGATGGCCTCGAGGATCTCATCAGATCCGTCGCTGATCTTCTTCATCGATCTTGTCCTGATTCCGTTCTCCTTGAGATACTTCGCCGTTCCCGGAGTTCCCTCGATGTTGAATCCGAGGTTGTAGAATCTTCTGATCAGAGGAAGAGCCTCAGCCTTGTCATCTCCTGCGAGTGTTGCGAAGACCGTTCCGTAGTTACGGAGTTTGGTCCCCGATGCTGTCAGAGCCTTGTACAGAGCTCTGTTGAGCTTGTCGTCATATCCTATAGCCTCTCCTGTCGACTTCATCTCAGGCGAGAGGTATGTATCCAGACCCTTGATCTTATTGAAGCTGAATACCGGCACCTTGACGTAGTATCTCTTCTTCTCTTCAGGATATATATCGAAGATGCCCTGCTCCTTGAGCGTCTTTCCGAGGATGACCTCTGTAGCGATATCTGCAAGGCTGTATCCTGTTGCCTTGGACAGGAAAGGTACTGTTCTCGATGATCTCGGGTTGACCTCGATGATGAACACGTTCTCATCATCATCAACGATGAACTGGATGTTATAAAGTCCGACGATGCCTATTCCGAGTCCGAGCTTCTTTGCGTACTGCAGGATGATGCCCTTGACCTTGTTGCTGATCGAGAATGTAGGATATACGGAGATAGAGTCACCAGAATGGACTCCTGTTCTCTCAACGAGTTCCATGATGCCCGGTACGAACACATTGTATCCGTCACAGATGGCATCGACTTCGACTTCCTTGCCCTGGATGTACTTGTCTACGAGTACAGGCTTGTCCTCGTCGATCTCTACAGCTGTCTTGAGGTAATGTCTGAGCTGTTCCTGAGTACGAACGAAGGTCTTACGAGCACCGGATAACCGATCTCAGCTGCTGCCCTGACACCGTCCTCGATCCTGGTAACTGCACGCCCCGGCGGCTGCGGGATGGAGAGCTCTTCAAGGACTTTCTCGAATCTGTCTCTGTTCTCAGCTCTGTCGATGGCTTCGCAGTCTGTTCCGATGAGCTTTACGCCCCTGTCTCTCAGTGGCTCTGCGAGGTTGATGGCTGTCTGGCCGCCGAGTGTTGCGATAACACCTTCCGGCTGCTCGAAATCGATGATAGCCATTACATCCTCGACTGTCAGCGGCTCAAAGTACAGCTTGTCAGCTGTAGTGTAGTCTGTCGAAACAGTCTCAGGGTTGTTGTTTATGATGATAGCCTCGTAGCCGGCACGCTTGATGGTCTGGACTGCGTGTACTGTCGAGTAGTCGAACTCAACACCCTGTCCGATCCTGATAGGGCCCGCTCCGAGAACGATGATCTTCTTCTTGTCGGTAAGTCTCGATTCGTTCTCACCTGTGTATGAGGAGTAGAGATAAGCGATGTACTTTCCTGTGTGGAGAGTATCTACCATCCTGAAGATAGGAACGATGCCGTTCTGCTTTCTCTTGTTGTATATCTCTGTCTCAGTGAGGTTCCAGATGGCCGCGATCTCCTTGTCAGAGAATCCGAGGACCTTCGCAGCCTTAAGTGTCTTCACGTCGTTGACTCTGTCCTTGAGAGTCTTCTCCATGTCGACGATCTCTTTGAAGGCCTGAAGGAAGATATCCGTGATCATGGTGACCTTGTGGATCTCATCTATGCTGATGCCCCTTCTCAGAAGCTCAGCGATAGCATACATATTGTCATCTCTGAACTCGGAGATGTACTCCATGAGCTTGTTGCGGCTCATGCCGTCGAATTTTGCAAGATGGAGATGGCATACACCGGTCTCGAGCGATCTGATGGACTTGAGGAAGCTCTCTGTCAGAGTAGCGCCTATGCCCATGACCTCTCCGGTAGCCTTCATCTGTGTTCCGAGCTTGTTGGAAGCGTCCGCGAACTTGTCGAACGGGAATCTCGGGAATTTTGCAACTATATAGTCGAGGCTAGGCTCTGTGCTGCCCTTGCCGCCTGCAACCTCGATCTCGTCGAGCGTCATGCCGACAGCGATCTTGGCTGTTACTCTTGCGATAGGATAGCCGGAAGCCTTGGAAGCGAGTGCAGAGGATCTCGAAACTCTAGGGTTTACCTCGATGAGATAGTACTCGCTTGTCTCAGGATGCAGAGCGAACTGGACGTTGCAGCCGCCCTCGATCCTGAGCTCTCTGATGATCTTGATTGCTGAGTCGTTCAGCATCTTGAGATCGTGTTCATTGAGGGAAAGTATAGGCGCAACTACGATGGAGTCACCTGTGTGTACTCCGACAGGGTCGACATTCTCCATTCCGCAGATGGTGATCGCCTTGTCTGTTCCGTCGCGCATTACCTCGAACTCGATCTCTTTGTATCCCTTGACCGACTTCTCTACGAGCACC
>CACWYF010000119.1 GCA_902765035.1 uncultured Eubacteriales bacterium | reverse complement strand
CGATGCAAACCTTGCAATTCACTTTAGGGTTCGTCGGCAACTGCGCCCCTTATGGACTTTCACCACAGACTGACGGCATGCCCGTCATACACACAAAAGCGCAGTCCGAAGACTGCGCTGTATGATTACCGTAAAGTCGGTTATTAAACGAGCTCGAGATATACTACCTCAGCGTTGTCTCCCTGTCTAGGTCCAAGCTTCAGTGTTCTTGTATATCCGCCGTTGCGATCCTGATACTTAGGTGCGATCTCGTCGAAGAGCTTTGTAACAACGTCCTCATCGAATACGTACTCGAGTACCTGTCTTCTTGCGTGAAGGTCACCCTTCTTAGCAATAGTGATCAGTTTCTCAGCCTGACGGCCTGCTTCCTTAGCTCTCATATCGGTAGTTGTGATTCTACCCTCTCTGAAAAGATCGGTTACCAGGTTTCTCAGCATGGATTTTCTGTGTGCAGAATTTCTGCCCAGCTTCTTATAACCCTTCATCGATACTACTCCTTTCGATTATTCTTCTTCACTTGGCTTGAGGGAAAGTCCCAGCTCAGCCAGTTTGTTCTTGACTTCTACCAGCGATTTCATACCGAGGTTTCTGACCTTCATCATGTCCTCTTCAGTGCGCTGTGTGAGTTCCTCGACTGTATTGATCGAAGCTCTCTTCAGGCAGTTGAATGAACGTACAGACAGTTCAAGTTCCTCGATAGCCATAACCAGAGCCTTTTCCTTGCGGTCCTCGTCCTTTTCGATCATGAACTTCATGCCTTCAACCTCTGATCCGAGGCCGATGAACAGTTCGAGGTGCTCCTGGATGATTTTGGCACCGATAGAAACTCCCTCTTCAGGTGAGATGGAACCGTCAGTCCAGATTTCCAGAACGAGTCTGTCAAAATCTGTAACCTGTCCGACTCTTGTGTTCTCTACCGTGAAGTTCACCTTCTTGACAGGTGTGTAGATGGAGTCTACAGGGATCACTGCAATAGGAGTGTCCGGAGTCTTGTTCTGCTCAGCAGGAACATAACCCTTACCTGTTGCAATGTTCATCTCCATAACCAGAGTTGCATTATCTGCAAGTGTTGCGATATGCAGATCCGGATTGAAGATCTCTGTGTCTGAATCGATGATGATATCTGCTGCTGTGACCTCCTTAGGTCCTACAGCGTTGATGATCGCTCTCTTGTCCTCATTGCCGTCGATCTTGACAGCAAGTCTTTTGAGGTTGAGGATGATTTCTGTAACATCTTCCTTTACACCCGGTATTGTCGAGAATTCATGAAGAATACCGTCGATCTTGACCGAAGTGATAGCTGCTCCCGGAAGAGAACTGAGAAGTACTCTTCTCATGCAGTTACCGAGAGTAGTTCCGTAACCTCTCTCAAGTGGTTCGATTACGAATTTACCATACTGACCGTTTGCATCAACTTCCTTGGTAATTGTTGGCTTTATAATCTCGATCATTCTCTTCCTCCTGAATATTCAATTGAAACAAGTGCTTTGCAGAGCGTTTAACGCTCAAGCGACTATCTTGAATAGAACTCTACGATGTAGTGCTCTTCGATCGGAAGATCTACATCAGCTCTCTCAGGAGTCCTGACGATCTTACCCTCGAACTTATCAAGGTCGAGGTCGATCCATGCAGGTGTTGTGATGATCATGTCCTTAAGTTCCTTGAACTTAGGGGATGACTGGGACTTAGCTCTTACGGATACTACATCGCCTGCCTTGAGCTCCATTGAAGGAATGTCAGCCTTCTGACCGTTTACCAGGAAATGTCCGTGGTTTACGAGCTGTCTTGCTTCTCTTCTTGTTGCTGCGAATCCCATTCTGAATACTACGTTATCCATTCTGCTCTCGAGCATGATCAGGAGGTTCTCACCTGCTCCGCCTGCTCTCTTTGAAGCCTTCTCAAACAGGTTGCGGAACTGAGTCTCGCTGAGTCCGTAGGTGAATCTAACTTTCTGCTTTTCACCCAGCTGGATTCCGTATTCGCTCTTCTTGCGGCGTCTTACTGCGCCGTGTCTCTTGGACTTCTTGTTAACACCAAGGTACTGTGGCTCGATGCCGAGGGCTCTTGCTCTCTTCAGTACAGGTCCTCTATCTCTTGACATATTGTATTGTTCCTCCTTCCCGATTAGACTCTTCTCTTCTTAGGTGGTCTGCAGCCATTGTGAGGAATCGGTGTGATATCCTTGATCATGGTTACCTTGAGACCAGCTGTCTCAAGAGCTCTTACAGCAGAGTCTCTTCCGGAACCAGGTCCCTTTACATAAACTTCTACTGTCTTCAGACCGTGCTCCATAGCTGCCTTAGCTGCTACTGTAGCAGCCTCTGCTGCTGCGAACGGTGTGCTCTTACGGGAGCCTCTGAAACCGTTTGATCCAGCGCTGGACCAGCTAAGTGCGTTTCCGTCCATGTCGGTCAGAGTTATAAGCGTGTTGTTGAAGGTGGACTGGATATGAGCCTGGCCTCTTTCAACGTTCTTACGTTCTCTCTTTTTTCTTCTTACTGTCTTCTTTGCAGCCATAACTTATACCTCCTTCCCCTTATCTCTTCTTACCAGCCAGACGCTTAGGTCCCTTGCGGGTTCTTGCGTTGGTCTTTGTCTTCTGTCCTCTTACAGGCAGACCTCTTCTGTGTCTGATGCCTCTGTAAGAACCGATCTCCATGAGTCTCTTGATGTTAAGAGAAACCTCTCTTCTGAGGTCACCCTCTACCATGTAGTCAGCATCGATGACTCTTCTGATCTTACCTGCGTCTTCTTCGGTCAGATCCTTGACTCTGATATCAGGGTCAACGTCTGCCTTCTTGAGAATCTCTCTCGATGTGTGAAGACCGATACCGTAAATATAAGTCAGACCGTATTCGATCCTCTTATCTCTTGGCAGGTCTACTCCGGCAATTCTTGCCATGTGTTTCCTCCTTTCCCATCTTCCGTCGCCGTTCCGGGGGCGATATAGACGGGTGTTCCATGTTTGATTATTAAGCGTTACCCCGGATTCCCGGTCCCCGGGCGCTCATAAACTATGCTTTGCAATAAGGATTCCTCCCGCTGCGCGGGACCCTCCTTGTTGCCATTACGCACGAAAGTCCAAGGCATAGTTATCCCTTGGTCTTATCACTCGCGCGAACGTCTTATAATAGCATTTTTGCTGCTATAAAGTATTGTGTTTTTTGCTGAACATTTTCAGTCTGGCGATGGATTTTTCCGCCAGACTAGCCCTGTCTCTGTTTATGCTTAGGGTTCTCGCAGATAACCATAACACGGCCGTGTCTCTTGATTACCTTGCACTTGTCGCACATAGGCTTAACTGAAGCTCTTACTTTCATTATTTTATCCTCCATCAATAATTGCTATTGACTACCAATTGCCCGTTAATTCGCGAGCTTGTCGAGCGAATTAGAAGGTTTCCGTCCATACGGCAACGCCGTATGATCCGAAGGAAACCTTACTTCTCTCTCCATGTGATTCTGCCGCGTGTCAGATCGTACGGTGACAGTTCGACCTTTACTCTGTCTCCCGGCAGAATACGGATGTAGTTCATTCTGATCTTGCCGGAAATGTGAGCGAGTACCTCGAATCCGTTCTCCAGCTTGACTTTGAACATTGCGTTAGGCTGCGCATCAACGACTGTGCCCATTGCCTCTATGGTATTATTCTTAGCCATTAATTTCCTCCTCTTACAGAGTTAAAATCTCAGGTTCACCATCGGTGATCAATATCGTGTTCTCGTAATGAGCGGCATTTCTGCCGTCGAGTGTCACTACTGTCCAGTCGTTGGCCAGAGTCCTGCATTCATAGGTACCCAGGGCCAGCATAGGCTCGACTGCCAAAGTCATGTTCTTCTTGATCTTGGCGCCGGTGCCCGGCTTGCCGTAATTCGGAATCAGCGGATCTTCATGAAGAGTCGATCCGGTTCCGTGCCCGGTGAAATCTCTGATTACACCCATGCCGTTCTTCTCGGCATATTCCTGAACACCATGACCTATGTCGTGTATTCTGTAGCCCTCCATAGCATACTTGATGCCCTCGAAGAAGCTCTGTCTGGTTACATCGATCAGCTTCTGATCCTCAGCGCTGATGATCCCTACAGGGAATGTACGTGCCGCGTCACTGTTGTAGCCGTGATACGTACCGCCGATGTCGACGCTTACGATGTAGCCTTCCTTCAGTATCCTCTTGTCGGACGGGATGCCGTGGATGATTTCTTCATTTACAGACACGCAGGCTGCAGCGGGAAACCCGCCGTAGCCCTTGAATGTCGGTGTCATTTTGTGATTTATGTACCGCTCCTCAACGAACTGATCTATGTCCTTCGTTGAGATTCCCGGTTTAATGAACTCCTCAAGTTCGCGGAATATTTCAGCCGTGACCTTGCAGGGTTCTCTCATCAGATCAATTTCACGTTTTGATTTGATTATGATCATTATTCTCCGATCTCCTTAACGATCTCTTCGAATACTTCAGCAGGATCCTTCTCTGCATTGAAGTTCTTGAGAGCACCTGTCTCGGAATAGTATCCGATCAGTGGTGCAGTTGATTCGTTGTAGACAACGATTCTGTTCTCAGCTGTCTCAACATTGTCATCTTTTCTCTGCTCGAGTTCTCCGCCGCACTTGTCGCAGATACCCTCGACCTTAGGCGGGAAGTTCACTACGTGATATCCTGCTCCGCACTTTTTGCAGATCCTTCTGCCGGTCAGTCTCTGGATAAGAGTGTCATGTCCGACTTCGAAGTTGATTACTGCGTCGAGTTTCTGTCCGTTCTCAGCAAGGAACTTGTCAAGCTCCTCAGCCTGGAAGATCGTTCTCGGGAAACCGTCCAGAAGGTATCCGTTAACGCAGTCGTCCTGCATGAGTCTGTCCTTGACGAGGTCAACGACGAGTTCATCAGGAACAAGCTGTCCTGCGTTCATGTACTCCTGAGCTTTCTTTCCGAGCTCTGTTCCTTCCTTAATGTTCTTGCGGAAAATATCTCCTGTGGAGATCTGAGGAACGCCGTACTTCTCTACGAGTCTTACATACTGCTCTCATGTTCTCCTCCTGTTATTAGCCAGGGCATTGCCCCGCGAATCACTTGAGGAATCCCTGATAATTTCTCATCAGCATCTGATTCTCAAGCTGCTGTACGATGTCGAGCGCGACACCTACCATGATCAGAAGTGAAGTACCGCCGAACGAGAAGTTGAACGGTGTGAACACACTGACGATCGTAGGGATCGTAGCTACTGCTGCGAGGAATACACCGCCTGCGAAGCAGAGCCTGCTCATGATCTTGCTCAGGTATTCAACTGTTGCGACTCCCGGTCTGATACCAGGGATGAATCCGCCGTTCTGTCTCATGTTGTCTGCTACATCAGCAGGGTTGAACATGATGGCTGTGTAGAAGTATGTGAAGAACAGAGTCAGAACGATGTTGAGTCCTCCGTAGATCCATACTCCCGGGTTGCCTGAAGGTGACAGATACTTTGTCACGAAGTCAGTGAATTCCGATTTAGGGAAGAAATATGTAATTGTCAAAGGGAACTGCAGAAGCGAGATCGAGAAGATGATTGGAATTACGCCGGCCTGGTTGACCTTCATAGGAATGTGGGTCGACTGTCCGCCGTACATCTTTCTTCCGACTACTCTCTTTGCATATTGTACCGGAATCTTTCTTACGCCCTGCTGCATCTCAATGATTGCCATTGTGACAAGTACTGCAGCAATGAGGAGTACGATTACCGCTACGATTGAAACTGCTCCGTCTTTGACCTGTGTTGCAACGCTTCTGACTGCGGACGGCAGTCTGGCAACGATACCTGCGAAGATGATCATTGAGATTCCGTTTCCTACGCCATACTCATTGATCTGTTCGCCGAGCCACATCAGGAATGCTGTACCTGCTGTCAATACGATGATGATGGTGATCATATTGAAGGCGCTCTGGTCAACGATTGCTCTTCTGAAGAGACCGACCGTGAGACCTATAGCCTGGATAAGACCCAGAACTACAGTCATATACCTTGTAATGGTGGCCATCTTCTTACGACCCTCTGTTCCTTCTTTGGCGAGTCGCTCAAAGTACGGGAATGCGATCGTAAGAAGCTGGACAATGATCGATGCGGTTACATACGGTGTGATGCTCAGTGCGAAAATCGTGAAGTTACTGAACGCACCGCCTGAGAACAGATCAAACAGGTCAAGTAGTCCCGTCTGTCCGTTGAACATCTGCGCAAGATACTCTCTATTGATGCCCGGTACCGGAATGTTGGATCCGATTCTGAACACCAGCAGCATAAGAAGTGTAAAGATGATCTTCTGTCTGATCT
>CACWYF010000118.1 GCA_902765035.1 uncultured Eubacteriales bacterium | reverse complement strand
TTCCTCTCTTCTCGGCGGCCTCGTCCGGTGTTGTCAGTTCACTGCCCGCAACCGGGAAATTTCTGCCCAATTGTTCCAAGTTAAGTAAAACTGTTCTTAAAGATTACTGATTGTAGTTTTACTTCACTTAATACCGGGACTATAATCTAGACAACAAGAGATGTTAAGTAAAACTTAAAGAGTTGAGCGAAACGATCTTGTCAGACAGAAAGTAACGCCTGGTGCTTACAGGCGTCAGGCTGAGACAGTCATGAGGGCTCTGCTGCAGGGTCCGGGCAAAAGATCCGGACAGACAAGGCCGCACCCCTGATGGCAATACAGAAGGAGGAAACATCATGTTAGTAGGCGGAATCGTAATGGGAGTTGCTTGTGCAATGTATGCAGCTGCAATAATGGACATGGAAGATGTCGAAATGGAAAGAGAAAAGAAGCTCGATAAATAGAGCGGATACATAAAACCACAACATATTGCTAACTTTCAAAATATAATTACAGATAAGTGCTGAAAAACCCGGTCGGTCCCGACCGGGTTTTTCATTTCAGTTGCATATCTGCAGTTATCGTCTCGTGATCGGCACCTCTCCAGACAGTATATTATCTATGCTGTTTCGCATCTGCGACGCTACTTTCCGCCTTCTGCCCTGGTCAGGTACCTTACCGCATAATCGAGGAATTTCTTTGCGGCCGCCGTCATATGTTCTTCATTAGTATATGCGATGCCGAAAGTTACCTTCGAAGGCGGATCCAGCGGCAGCTTGACCAGATGATTGTTCCAGTACTGTGCCGCGAGCTCATTGCACACAGTTACCCCGAGGCCCATTCTTACAAGTGCCAGGGCGGCCGGAGTATCGTAAGTTGTGTACTTGACCAGTGGATTTATATTGTTTTTCTTAAATACTTCGATGACCTCCGCATCCTGCCCCCAGGATGTCATGATGAAGTCGTCTTTTTCAAAATCAGCCGCCGGATAGCTGTCAGCTTCCGCGAGCGGATGCGTCTCCGGTATGACTGCTATCATCTCCTCATCAGCGAGCGGGATCCACTCGTAATTCATCGGTTCGGCGTAGGCGAGGAAAGCCATGTCAGCCTCATGCTGATCGAGGTGGTGGAATATCTCCTGGCGGACGCCTTCCATTATGTTGAACTCTATTGACGGAAAGTCTTTCTGGAAATTTCTGACGATCCCCGGCAGCCACGTAGTCGCGACACTCGGGTAAGCTGCAATGGTCAGGTTGCCGACAGACAGTCCCTGCATCTCGCTCGCCAGCTCATACATCTCCTTCTCTCTCGCGAGGTACGACCTGACGATAGGAATGAGTTTTGCCCCTTCGGCAGTTGGCTTCACGCCCTTCTTTGAACGGATCAGCAGATTGAGTCCAAGGTCATTTTCCAGCGCAGCTATAAGCTGGCTGATGGCCGACGGCGTATATCCCATAGCCTCAGCCGCAGCCTTAAAACTCCCGCGCTCAGCTGCTTCCAGAAACGCTTTGCATCTTGCACTTTCCATACTTCTTCCCTCTCTCCATGTTCACATACTGCATGAGCTGCAGCTAAGAGATACTGTATTACTATGATTTAAGACCATTATAACTTAAGCCGGACTAAATGCACCGTTAACTTTGTATTAATTTAAGTGCAATTTAACATCATGGCAACAAAGCTTAACTTTACTTATGTTTCGATTGAGATACAATATAGGTGAAAGGAGAGGAGTGGAGGCCTCTTCTAAAAGAAAATATGGAAATGATCAATGGTCTAAGGAGGTGGCAGTCATGTTATCAACAATTATCGTAGGTGGCGCGTTTGTCGCAGTTCTGGCCCTTAAGTGGAAGTTCTACTCTGATTACTACAACAGAAGAAACCACACACGCAAGGTCGCATAAAAACAGTCATTGAATAGCAGCAGATCCCGGAGAATACCGCATCTCCGGGATCTTTTTATACGTGAAAAATACGCGCTGACAACCCGGAAAAATGAATCTCGTCCGTTAAAAAATTGTTTTAACGATTCTTAAGAGCGGCTTAAACGGGGTGTTAAAACTATTAAATTTACAAATACTTGACGCAGGATTAGAATGCAGTTGTCGATACAGAGCAGGCCGGTTCAACACGGCGGGGCTTCTGTAAAAGGTATTATTTCATTCAATATCATATGGAGGTCAAGTCATGGTAGCAAACATCATCGTAGGCGGAGCATTCGCAGCAGTACTCGTAGCAAAGTGGAGATTCTTCTCAAAGTACTACGCAAAGTAATCAGGACCGGTACTGGACTGAAAACACAAACCGAATAATAAACGCCCAAAAATCCCGGAACTCATGTCCCGGGATTTTTTCGTTGCTCGAAATGCTCAGCGATATATGCGGCCTTTTATTCCTCAATGAAATCGATCGCGAACTGCAGGAACTTCTTCGCCGCACTGGTCATATTCTCGCGGGAAGGTACAGCAACACCGAAGGTAACTGTCTGCGGCGGGTCGAGCGGCAGCTTGACCAGATGCTCGTTCCAGTATCTCGCACTCAGTTCGTTGACAAGGCTGATGCCAAGTCCCATCCTGACCATAGCCAGAGTTGCCGGCGTGTCGTATGTGGTGTACTTGATGTCCGGATGAGTATCATTCTTCTCAAGTATATCCAGGATCTCGACTTCCCTGCCCCATGAACCGAGAATGAAATCACTGTTCTCGCACTCTTTGATAGGGAACTTCTCCGCTTTGGCAAACGGATGGTCTTCAGGCAATGCAGCCAGCACC
Source organism: uncultured Eubacteriales bacterium (assembly GCA_902765035.1). Lineage (GTDB taxonomy): Bacteria > Bacillota > Clostridia > Peptostreptococcales > Anaerovoracaceae > Crickella. Next base: position 2,368 of record CACWYF010000118.1, on the reverse strand, counting down.
GGGATCTCGATCAGCGGTATCCACTCATACGGCATCGGCTCTGAGTAGACCATGATCCCCATATCCGCCGTATTCTGCTCGAAGTTCTGGAACATGTTCTCCCTGATGCTCTCACGGATGTTGATGTGGATGCCCGGGTATTCACTTTTGAACCGCCTTACTATCTCCGGAAGCCAGTTGGTCGCGACGCTTGGATAAGCGGCGATCGACAGATTACCGGTAACAACACCCTTAAGTTCGGATGCAATGTGATAAATATCCTGCTCTTTTGCAATATATGCTCTGAACGCCGGCAGCAGAGTCTCACCTTCCGAAGTCGGCTTGACACCCTTCTGCGAGCGGACCAGGAGCTTGAGCCCCAGCTCCTTTTCGAGTGACGTGATCAGCTGGCTGATCGCAGACGGAGTATACCCGAGCGAGTCAGCCGCAGCCGAAATACTTCCGCGCTCTATACATTCTATGAATGCTTTGCATTTATTATTTTCCATCTCTTCCGCCCCGTTTCTGCTATCTATCAGCTATTAATAACAGTCATATTTATTCAGTCTCCGCACCGCAATATGCAATATCACACACTTCTGTTCTCCATACTGCAATTCACAATAATACGGCATGCTTCTTACTATGATAATTCGTTAACTATTCTGTGCTCTTAATATATCACAATGCTGTAAATAATTTTGCACATAATTGATACATTGTTAAGTTTATCTTAAGATGCAAAACGGCGGACGTATTTGTCCGCCGTTCACTATTATAGTCCTGATTTTCGTTTATTCAAGAGCTTAAGTCAGATTCCTTCTACTTGAAGTATCTTACTGCGCTCTCGAACATCTTGTTGAAGTAGTTGCCCTCGACGTTCTTGTAGAGGCCCTCGCCGACTCTCTCTGCGTGAGCCATCTTTCCGAAGACTCTGCCGTCAGGTGAGGTGATGCCCTCGATCGCCATTACGGATCCGTTCGGGTTGAAGCGGATGTCCGCAGTAGCATTGCCTTCGAGGTCAACGTACTGGGTTGCGATCTGGCCGTTGATCGCGAGCTTTCTTACGAGCTCCTCATCAGCGATGAATCTGCCCTCACCATGGGATACAGGTGCGGAGTAGATGTCTCCGACGTTGGTGAATCTCAGCCATGGCGACTTGTTCGATGCGATCCTTACTCTGACGATCCTCGACTGGTGGCATGCGATAGTGTTGTATGTCAGTGTCGGGCAGTTCTCGTCAGTGTCGATGATCTTGCCGTAAGGCACGAGTCCGAGCTTGATGAGAGCCTGGAATCCGTTGCAGATACCGCACATGAGTCCGTCCCTGTTGTCGAGAAGGTCTGTGACAGCATCCTTGATCTCAGCGTTGCGGAAGAACGCAGTGATGAATTTGGCCGAACCATCCGGCTCGTCACCGCCTGAGAATCCGCCTGGGATGAATACCATCTGGGAGTCTCTGAGCTCTGCTGCGAACTTATCTACCGACTTCTTTATATCCTCAGATGAGCGGTTCCTGATGACCATGATCTCAGGCTTTGCTCCTGCTTCCCTTACAGCGCGTGCACTGTCGTACTCGCAGTTGGTGCCAGGGAATACAGGGATCAGCACCTTAGGCTCTGCCTTCTTGTAGAGTGTGGTGCTCCATGTCTTTGCCTTGTAGCTGAGGTTCTGCACAGGACCGACCTTGTTCTCTGCAGCGTTGTTAGGGAAAACGCTCTCAAGCTTGCCTTCATATCTGAAGAGGAGGTCGCCGATCTCGACTCTCTCATCTTCCCATGTGATGCTCTGGCTCTCGGTGGTCTTACCGAGGACTCTTACATCAACGCCTCTGCCGATCTTAGTGTCTTCATCAGCCAGCTCGAGGATGATGCTGCCGTAGTTGTAAGCGAACAGCTCATCGAGTGTGAGTGCGTCTGCTCTTGCAGCCTCGTCGTCTGCCTTGCTGCTGACGAAGTCAAAACCGATGCCGTTTCCGTATGTCATCTTCATGATGGCTTCAGCGATGCCGCCGATGCCAGGTGTGTATGCAGCGCAGACTTTGCCCTCGCTGATGAGCTCAGCTGCCTTCTCCCATACTCTGATCAGGGATGCCGGGCTCGGAAGGTCTGTTCCGACGCCGCTGTTGTCCTGCTCGAGGTCAGGGCTGAGCATTACGACCTTGTGGCCTGCTGCCTTGAACTCAGGCGAAACGATATTGCCTGTTTTTCCCATCGTAACTGCGAAGGAGATGAGTGTAGGCGGTACGTCGATGTTCTCGAAGGTTCCGCTCATGGAGTCCTTGCCGCCGATGGATCCGATGCCGAGTCCCATCTGAGCCTCGAATGCTCCGAGCAGTGCTGCCAGAGGCAGACCCCATCTCTTCGCATCGTGTCTGAGTGACGGGAAG
>CACWYF010000117.1 GCA_902765035.1 uncultured Eubacteriales bacterium | reverse complement strand
GGGAGCAGTTAAGTATCCCCGAAGCGAGAACTTACAGAAAAAAGAAGAAGTAACAGATAGGAAACGCGGTTGGCAGACCCGTTTACGCGTTGTACGCGTCACGCGAGGAGTGTAAGGGCTATGCCCGTAAAAACAACAACCCCGCGTTTGACGCGGGGATGGTTTTTCACTGGCACAGATTTATATATAAATGAGGGAAACGATATTGTATAATATGACACATAGCATTAAAGACGTTCACTGATCTGCAGATGTGTTATCTGCATGCAGAAAGAGGGAGAATATATATGAAAGACCTGGTACTCGGTTCAACCGGAATCAAAACACCGAAGAATGCATTCGGCGCGCTGCCGATCCAGCGTGTCAGCATGGATGAAGCTGTAAAGATCCTGCGCAAAGCGTATGAAGGCGGCATGACATATTTCGATACAGCCCGCGCATACAGTGACAGTGAGGAGAAACTCGGCAACGCATTCAAAGGAATGCGCGACAAGGTATTTATTGCAACCAAGACCGCAGGCAAAACCGGCGATGACGTCAGAAAGGATCTCGACACATCACTTAAGATGCTGCAGACAGACTATATCGATGTGTACCAGCTGCATCAGATCGCTCAGGTATACAGGCCGGATGACGGAACGGGGGTATATGAAGCTCTTGAGGAAGCTAAGAAGGCAGGCAAAATAAGACATTTCGGAGTCACGGCACATCTTCTGCATGTTGCAACTGAGGCCGCCGAGTCAGGACTGTATGAGACGATGCAGTATCCGTTCAGCTATCTCTCAATGGATAAGGAGTTCGATCTGGTAAAGCTCTGCGCTGAGAAAAACATGGGCTATATAGCCATGAAATCCCTTGCCGGAGGCCTCATAACAGACTCGCGTGTTGCAATGGCTTTCATGAATCAGCAAGAACACGTACTTCCTATCTGGGGCATCCAGAAGGAAAGCGAGCTTGATGAGTGGCTGTCATACATGCATAAGGATCCTGAGATGGATGACGAGGCGCGTGCTGTTATCGCCAGAGACAGAGAGGAACTGTCCGGGGAATTCTGCAGAGGCTGCGCATACTGTGTACCGACATGCCCTCAGCACATCACTATAAACCAGTGTGCAAGGATGGGACTAATGTTGAGAAGAGCACCGTCTGAAGCGTGGCTGACAGAATACTGGCAGAACGAAATGAAGAAAGCGGAGACCTGCATCGAGTGCGGCATGTGCAGGACCAAGTGTCCGTACGGACTGGATACACCGAGACTGCTTAAGGAAAATATTGAAGACTACAAGAAAGTTCTCGCAGGGGAGATCAAAGTTCAGTAGCGCAGAATGAGCAGAAGCGGCTTTTGCCGGACATATTGAAGAATACAGCGGCTGCCCGGGTAGGGCGGCCGTTTTTCTGTGGCCAAGATGTTGGATTTTGTCCGTTTGAGGTACCTACATATTGGAAATAATTCCCAGTAATAGAGAAACCCATACTAAAACCAACAGAAATATCGACAAAATTTATAGGAATATCAACAAAAAGCGACACATAATAGTTGACGTTTGTTGATTTGTGGAAGAAAATATATACCAATTCGGAATCATCTTCAATCCTGATAGGATTCCCTAAGATGGTTTACAAGCCAAGAGAAGAAAAGAAGGCAGCTGACGCTGAATAATGGTCCAGGCGGGCGTCCTCTTTCGTTAAAAGGCGGAGACAGAAAATGATTAAGTTATACGGTATCAAAACATGCCCGGAATGCTCAGGACTGTATGAGCAGGTAAAGGGTGACAGCAGATTTGAAATCATCAATGTAGGACAGCACATACTGCTGCTCAAGGAATTCCTGAGTCTCAGAGACACGGCAAAAGAGAAAAGGAGAACTGACAATCATGTTAATGGAAAAGGAAAGAAATCTTGTTGTTGAATACGGCAAGAAGCTCATAACAGAAAATCTTACAGACGGAACAGGCGGAAACATCAGCATTTATGATCCTGAGACAGGACTCATGGCTATCAGCCCATCCGGAATGGACTACTTCAAGATCCAGCCTGAGGATATCGTAATCATGAACCTCGACGGCGAGATCGTAGACGGAGACAGAAAGCCATCCAGCGAGAAGGATCTCCACATCGAGATGTACAAGGCTAAGCCTGGCATGACAGCAGCTGTACATACACACGCTATGTTCTGCACAACACTTGCATGCATGGGAACACCTATCTATTCCGTACACTATGTACTCGCTGACGCAGCAACAGACGTAGTTCCTGTTACACCTTATGTAACATACGGAACCAAGGAGCTCGCTCTCGCAGCAGCTGAGACCATCGGCGAAGGCAAGGCTACACTCCTGGCTAACCACGGATTCATCTCCATCGGCAAGGACATCAACGATGCATTCGGAATCGCAAGAGAGTGCGAATGGGTCGCTCAGATCCAGTGGAGAACCATGTGCGTAGGAAAGCCTAACATCCTCGACAGAGAAGAGATGGAAAGAGTAATGGTCAAGTTCCAGTCATACGGACAGGTCAAGGCCAAGAAGTAATAAGAAAGCAAAGCACTATTTCACAAGATATAAAGGGGACAGAAACTCCATATAGATAACTCCAATAGATAACCAAAGTATAAACGGGGTAGTTACCAGATCACGTTGATTCCGTGTTCACGGAAGAAACCGAGCCAGACTTCGTCAGGTTCCTGATCGGTGATTATCCCGTTTATACTGGAAAAATCTCCGATGATGAAGTTGGCCTGGTCATCGAATTTGGTGTGGTCCACGAGCAGATATTTTTCCCTGGCGTGGGCAAGCATAGCGCGGCGGATGTCCATCTGGCTCTCGTAGTTGTCGAGCAGGCCGTGCTCCATGCTGATGGCGTTGCAGCTGATGAAAGCCTTGTCTGCCACGTAAGTGGAGATGCTCTCTACTGCATCTGTGCCGATGAATGCTCCGAGGCGTTCTTTATATCTTCCGCCCGTGCAGATGAGATGTGCCGACGGAGAGCCGGATGAGAAGGCGCTGACCGTGGCAATGGAATTGGTAATTATGGTGACATGAAGCTGCGAGTCCATCAGGTGCCTTGCAAGGGTGTTGCAGGTGGTGCTGGAATCGAGCATGATGACATCGTTGTTCTTGATATATGCCGAAGCAGTGACCTGTGCCATCTGAAGCTTTTCCCTGACTATCAGTTTTGCACGAAGGTCGACAGGCACGCCCCTGTCCTCAGCTGTAGGAATAAAGGCGCCGCCGTGTATCCTCTTGAGGCGGCCCTGCTCCTCAAGTTCCTGAAAGTCTCTTCTTATGGTCTGATCGCTGCATCCGAGTATATCGCAGGCATCCGAAACCAGAAGGCTTCCGTTTTCACTGAGAAGGCGCATGATCGTATCGTGTCTGTTTACTTTAAGCATATATGTTCACCTTGATAGACTAGTTTGTTAAATTCAGGATTCTTTCCGGGATGCAGTCCCGTTCATCCTATCCGAGAGGAATCTCTACGACCTCGGCCATCTTGATGAGTGTCTGCTCGATTTGGCCTGAGATCTCTTCGACCATCCGCTGAGTGATCTGATCATCCTTTTCTTTCTGCAGGCTCTCATAGAACGAAGCTTTGACATCATCTGCGATGCTGTCCAGTCTCGATCTGAATGTGTTCTTAGGGATCAGCATCCTTACAGCCTTAGGCAGCTCTGCCGAGAGCATTTTGTCCTGCATCTTCTCCTTTCCGAGGAAGAGAACGACGACTGCGGCGACTACGCCGATCAGCACGCCTTCAGGGCCTGCCATGAACGGTATGATGTCGACTGCCGCAACGAGAATAGCGACAACGGCTGTAACGATGGAGTCGATCAGGAACGTCATTTCCTCAACGGCGAAGATGTTCTTCGCATCGACCTTGATATCTATATCCGAAGCCGAGAGATACGACTTCAGGCTCAGTGCTGTATACGGTACTCTATGTCTGAGGCAGATAGGAACGGTCAGCTCCTCAAGCTCCTCAATGACAGGCTTGAGCCATGCGGTGACAGGGCCTGCCAGCAGCTCTCTCGTTTTGTCCTCTCTCAGGTAAGCTTCTATCTCAGTCTGAAGGATCGCGTCAGTATCCTCCAGCTTTCTTATCTCGCCCGATCTCCATCTGTCGAAAACAGGCGCAGCCACATCTTCAAGTATTGGCTTGACAAGACAGTCAACAGCACTTCTGTAGAGTTCCGGCGTATGCTTTTCAACGATATCTTCGATTGCGGTGGACTTGATCAGCTGATCGAGATCCTCCTTGAACTCCTTGAGATCCTCGTCGATGCGCCCGCAGTAAGCGAGTCCTTTTGCAACGGAAAACTCAGGATCTGAAGCTGAGATGATAACGGCCTCCGTGAATACGCCGGTGCACCAGTCCCTGACTGCAGGCAGCTTGCTGACGCCGCCCGTGAGGAATATGAGCTCAGGCTGTGAGCCTGTTATATGATCTCTCACGTCCTTGAGCGAAGCGATGAATACGTCGCGGAATGACTTGTTTCCGAGCTTTGCGATCTTCTTGTTGACCAGCCTGTCTGCGATCTTCCTGTCCATCTTCAGGGTCAGCTTGACAGGTCTGTCATAGTGGAGAACAACGCTTTCCTTACACTCATGAGTGCTCCAGTAATCCTCGTCGGAGTAGTACTTCTCCTTGAGACGGCGTGCGGCAAATTCCGCATATGTGCGCCACGCCTCGCTGGCATCAAATACTGACTGGATCTTCTTCCTGCCAAATCCTGCTGCAGCAACGGATTCCTCCAGCAGGATCTCATCCATGAGACCTCCGCCGAGTACGACTTCACCGGCTGTCTGCATCTCGACTTCCTTGCCGCCCATGATATATGCAAAATCCGTGGTGGATGATCCGATATCTATTACGAGCACAGGTTTGGAAAGGATGTCAACGCCCACCTGCAGGTGGCGTGACTGGCATGCGCTGACCATCGCGGCTCTTGATTCCGAGATGATCTTGGCAGGCGGATAACCCGCGCTTTCGAATATCTCACGGTAGTGCTCCCTGGTATTCCTGTCCCATCCGGCAGGGCAGCCTATATAGAACGAGCAGTCCTCGTTTCTTATGAGGTCGCCGCTTCCGTACAGCTCTCCGAGCACACCTGCAGCAAAACTCTTGACGTCTGCCGCG
>CACWYF010000116.1 GCA_902765035.1 uncultured Eubacteriales bacterium | reverse complement strand
TGAGAAGGAGGGCCTTGACAGTCCGGATGCTCCTGCTCACCTCGCGATCGTAAAGGAAAAGACTGAACGACTTAAGACACTGACGGAAGAACTCTTCGAGGCAGCCAAGGCATCGAGTGGCAACATACCTTGCGAGATAGAGGATATAGATGTTTCGGCGCTGATAGACCAGTCTCTTGCGGAGATGGGTGACCGTCTGGCAAAAAAGAAGCTGAAAATAAAAAAGAATATCAGGACGGACAATACATTGGTGCGCGCAGATGGAAAGCTCCTATACCGCGTCTTCGAGAATCTGCTGAGCAATATAAGCAAATATGCGCTCGATAGAAGCCGCGTATACATAGATGTGAGCGAACCATCGACATCATCAGGCAAGCTCCTGGTGGAGGTGAAAAACATCTCTAAGGCAGAGCTCAACATATCACCGGATGAGCTCATGGAGAGGTTCACCCGCGGCGACAGCTCGCGCAACACCGAAGGCTCTGGCCTTGGTCTTGCCATCGCAAAGGATCTTACGACACTTATGGGCGGAGTGTTTGAGATCAGCATTGACGGAGATATGTTCAAGGCGTCGGTCATGCTCGACCGGGCCTGAAGCCCTGTAAATGCGGTATTTGCCCTGATAATCAACCGGCTGAAATCACTATACAATAAAGTCAGAGAGTGTTTTTGAATCAAAGAAAGCTCTCGTCTGCTCATAGTATTCCTGCCACATCGGAAGTGTCTTGCAGTCCTGTGCCCTTGGGCATGGGGCTGCATTTTCTTTGAGACAGGCGACCGGTGAGAGCGTACCCTCCATAAGTTCAAGAATCTCTGATATCTTATAATCCTCTGGCGTCCTGGACAGTTTATAGCCGCCGCTGCGTCCGCTGGCGGCCATCAGCAACCCACCACTTACCAGCTCTTTTCCAATCGATTCAAGGTGTTTTTTAGAGATGTCCTGCCTTGCAGCAATGTCTTTTAATGGAACATAACCGCCTTCAGGATTCTCAGCTATATCTATCATTACGCGAATCGCGTAGCGGCCTTTTGTTGAAATCATATGAATCCCTCACATGACTGTCATAGAGAACATCATGTATGCACCTGTAAAGCTTCTCGGCCTGAGCCGCCAGGAAGCCTATGACAGGGGTGTTGAGCTGCTGCAGAAGGTAGGCCTTGCAGACAGAACACTCAAATATCCGTCATCACTTTCCGGCGGGCAGAAACAGAGGGTGGCAATTGCCAGGACTCTCGCAATGGATCCCGAGATAATCCTGTTTGATGAGCCTACAAGTGCTCTTGATCCGACGATGGTGGGAGAGGTGGAGGCTGTCATTGAGGACCTTGCGCGTTCGGGCAAAACGATGATGATAGTCACGCACGAGATGAGTCTTGCGAGAAGAGTATCCAACCGCGTATTCTACATGGACGAAGGTCTCATATATGAAGACGGCCCTACGGATCAGATATTTGATCATCCGCAGAGGGCGAACACCAGACGTTTCATAAGAAAACTCAGAGTACTTGAGTTCAGCATAGACAGCCATGACTTCGACTTCATGGGCCTGAGTACCGAGATAAACAGATACAGCTTCAAAAATCACATACCGCTCAGAATGTCCAACAGGATCAGGGCGGCAATCGAAGAACTGTGCGTCCAGATACTGCTGCCGGCACTGCCCGAACCTCATATAGTGGTGTGTGCAGAATACTCAGAGGTCGAAGAGAACGCCTATGTCACTGTGAAATATCCGGACAGGTTCAGGCCTGAGGACGCAGAAGACGGGCTGCCGTATAAGCTCCTCACAGCCGGTACGGAATCGATCAGGTATAGATATGATGAGACAGAAGGAAGCACTGTCGTGATGAAACTGCGCTGAGGCGCAGTTTTTTTCTGCATGATCTGCAATTTTCATCCCCCGGGGAGGCTTGTGAGCTGTCCCGGGCAGCTATTATAATCTGACCAAGAGGTAAATTATAATAGTTGTGAGGTGTGTTCTATGCATATGGCAGATGCTTTGCTTTCTCCTGCTGTAGCCGCAACAATGTATGTGGCATCCGGCACGGCAGCAGCTGTATCGATCAAAAAACTGAAAAAAGACAACGATCCGCAGAAGCTCCCGACAATGGCTGTAGCCGCCGCGGTAGTATTTGCGGGTCAGATGATCAATTATACGATCCCGGGAACAGGTTCCTCGGGACATATGTGCGGAGGCATGATGCTTTCGGCACTGCTCGGACCGTATGCGGGGTTCCTGTCCATGATTGTGGTGCTGACCATCCAGTGCCTGTTCTTCGCTGACGGAGGGCTTATGGCACTGGGGGCCAATATATGGAACATGGCGTTCTACGGATGCTTTGTCGGATATTTCCTCATCTGGAAGCCGATAATCCACAGCAAGTGGTTCGGTGAAGGCAAAAGTGCACTCCGTAAGCGCATAATAGCGGCATCCATCATCGGATGCGTGGTGACGCTGCAGCTTGGAGCTTTCTCTGTGGTGCTTGAGACGAGCCTGTCAGGGATAACTGAACTTCCATTCGGAGCATTCATGGGACTGATGCAGCCGATCCATCTGGCGATCGGCCTTATCGAGGGACTTATCACATCCGCAGTACTTTGTTTCGTCTTTGATTCACGCCCGGAGCTCCTCCGCGATGTCAATGAAGCAGCATCGGGAATGCTGCAGCCAAGGCGTTCACTCAAGGCGACTGTAGGTATTCTGGCTATAGTTGCACTCGTTGTGGGCGGCGGACTGAGCCTGTTTGCCAGCGGCAATCCGGACGGACTTGAATGGGCTCTTTTCGGGAATGCTGACGGCGGGTATTCGACCAATATGGGACTTGATGAGGAGAACTTCGGAGTATCCAGCCAGGCAGCAGATACAGCGCAGAACATCCAGGAGAAAACGTCGATCCTGCCTGACTATTCGCTCCCGGACAGCGAAAGCACCGCGGGGACGTCGATATCCGGCATTGTAGGATCTGTGATGGTAGCGGGAGTGGCATTGCTGATATGTTTCGCAGGAGGGTTCTTCCGGAAGAAACACAACAATAAAGCGTGATCCCGGTAAATAATGAAGGGGCGTCGCAGACGCCCCTCTTTTGTGCTATTATGTGTAAATGTGAGATGAGGTGCAGAGAGACCTCACCGGAAAAGAGCAGAAACAATAAATGAATAAGATGGAAAAAGCGCTCAGTGAGCTTGGTCACATGGATGAACTGGCGGTACAGGAATCGCCGGTCCATGGCATGAATGCGACTGCCAAGCTGCTGAGCACAGTTGTCTACATCTTAATAGTTATGTCATTTGACAAGTACGACCTGAGCGGCCTAATACCGATGGTGCTCTGGCCTGTCCTGCTGTACCAGATGAGCGGGATCCCTGTGAGAACATGTTTCTACAAACTGCGGATCGTGCTCCCTCTTGTCATGGCTGTAGGCCTGTTCAATCCGTTTTTCGACAGGGAAATAATGCTTCACATAGGAAATGTGGGCGTATCGGGCGGTGTCGTCAGCATGCTTACGCTGATGCTCAAGGGAGTGCTGTGCCTTATGGCATCGTTCCTTCTCGTAGCGACCACGCCTTTTGACTCTATATGTGCAGCGCTGAGGAGCATGCACTTCCCGGCTACACTTACAACTCTTCTGCTTCTGACCTACCGCTATGTAGGTGTAATGACAGAGGAGCTTGCTGTCATGACAGACGCATACCACCTGAGAGCGCCGGGACAGAAGGGGATACACGTATCTGCATGGGGATCTTTCCTCGGCCAGCTGCTGCTGCGCAGCATGGACAGGGCGCAGGAACTGTATGCCAGCATGCTGCTGAGGGGCTACCACCAGCACTTCCATTATGCAAAGCATATACCGTTCAGGGGCAGCGATGCGCTCTATATGGCGCTTTCCTGCCTGTTCTTCGTGATGATCAGGTTCTGGAATGTGTCAGAGCTTATAGGCCGTTTATTTGTGAGGTAAGCTGATGATCGAATTTGAAAATGTGAGTTTTGCATATGAGCAGGGGGCGCCTGTGATCGATGGCATGTCGTTTACCATAGCGGATGGTGAGTCGGTAGGACTCATCGGTGCGAATGGTGCAGGCAAGTCCACGATAATGAAGCTGCTGCTGGGTCTTGTGACCGGAGAAGGACGCATAGCTGTTGACGGCATAGATGTCAGCCGGGAGAACCTCGGAAAGATAAGGCAGAAGCTCGGATTCGTGCTGCAGAATTCTGACAATCAGATGTTCATGCCTACTGTATTCGAAGACATGATGTTCGCTCCGCTGAACTACATGGTCAGCAGAGAGGATGCCGAGAAGAGGGTGGATGAGGTGCTTGAAAGACTTGACCTTCAGTATCTCAAGCACAAATACAATCACAAGATATCCGGCGGAGAGAAGAGAATGGCTGCAATAGCTACCATCCTCGCAATGGAGCCTGAGGCCGTCCTCATGGATGAGCCGACGTCTGCACTGGATCCCTACAACAGAAGGATCGTGATAAACACCATCAGAGGTATGGAGCAGACCAAGATCATCACTTCCCATGACCTTGACATGATCATGGATACCTGTGACAGAGTAATACTTATTTCGAAGGGCAGGATAGTGGCAGACGGAAGTGCGGAGGAGATCCTCAGCAATAAAGAGCTTCTCGAAGCCAACAGGATGGAGCTGCCTCTCAGCCTGAGCACAAGAGGCAGGTAGAAAAGGCAAAACAAAATATTGAAAGATGGTCAGTTGGTGGCTATCATTAATAAAAAAGGGAGTTATCTGTATGGCAGATAGCTCCCGCGCGCTAATGGAGAAATAATGAGCCAGGCCGGGATAACACTGATAATAGTAGGAATAACATGCGTGCTGTATGTCATCGAGAAGCTTCCTGTGGCCCTTGTGACTGTTCTTGGCATGCTCGCAAGTGTTGCAGTCCCGATGGCGATAGAGTACGGTATCAATCCGGAACCGGTCGCTATAGCATGCTGCATTGGAGCATCGATGGCTTTTGCCACCCCTGTTGCCACTACAACAGTTACCATGGTCCAGATAGCCGGGTACAGATTCAAGGATTATCTCAGAGTCGGAGGGCTGATAGGACTGATCGGAGTAGTTGCGGCATGGACGGTGATCGTATTGATGTATGGTCTTTAACTGAAATATAT
>CACWYF010000115.1:5163-5680 GCA_902765035.1 uncultured Eubacteriales bacterium | reverse complement strand
CAGAGTTGTCTTACCTGAGGATTCAGGTCCGTAGATCTCTATGATCCTGCCCTTAGGGTATCCGCCTACTCCTGTAGCCAGATCAAGGCTGATCGATCCGGTCGAGATGACGTCGAGATTGGTCACAGGACCGGCATCTCCGAGCTTCATGATAGCTCCCTTGCCGTACTGTTTCTGTATCTGTTCAAGGGCCTGATTGAGGGCCTTTTCTTTTGCTGCATTATCTGTATTATTAGTAGCCATGGTTCCTCCTGGATGTATTCAGAACAAGTGTTCGAATACATAATACTGCTCTTTTCTCCGGTTGTCAATGCCTGGGATGCTATTTTTCCGGGTCAGTATAATTATATTGTTTTCACTGATTTCTGTCGAACGGCGGATGCATGATATCCTGCAGAATATCCACCCTCCGGACGGTTTCCTGTATTATTTCAGTACAGGAACGGCGCTATTCGGCGGTCATCAGCTGATATGCCGTTCTCAGCATCCTCAGCCTGAAATAGTTGCGGTTCCAGTT
>CACWYF010000115.1:0-5153 GCA_902765035.1 uncultured Eubacteriales bacterium | reverse complement strand
TCCTGTGCGTATTTATAGGTACTGATCCGGACCTGCCCCTGAAAGCATATCCGATATACGCCTCTCCCGCTTCATGTCCTTCATCTGCATCAGGACCGGCAAAACCGGTAACTGAGATGGCCATGTCTGCACCTGACGCAGCCTTTGCCGCCAGTGCCATAGCCTCAGCAGTCTGAGGGCTTACCACGCCGTATGTATCGATAGTCTCTGCAGGAACGCCGAGTGCGATCTTTGCTTCAATACTATATGTAACATATGCATACTTGAGCGACTCGGATGCTCCCGGCACCTCAGCTATGGACGACGCGAACAGCCCAGCCGTTGCGGACTCCGCCGATGTTATCGTCAGATGCTTATCCTTGAGAAGCCTTACCACGACTTCATCAAGCTCTTCGTCGTCGTAGCTGTATATGTACTCACCGATGAGCTCATTGACTCTGACTATCATTTCATCAACGGCTGCCTTAGCCTCTTCGATAGTGTCTCTCTGCGAGGCGACCCTGATAGTGCACTCGCCTTCCTTGGCATAGGTCGCGATAGTCGGATCCGTCTGTCCGTCTATAAGAGGCATCAGGTCCATCTCGAGGGCCGATTCGCCCCTTCCGATCGTTCTGATTACCCTGTAGTACATCTTCTTTTCCATGAACTGCTCGAGATACTGGCGTCCGCCGTTTTCGAACAGCCACTTCAGTTCGCGCGGCGGTCCCGGGAAGCACATGGCGACTTTGCCGTCCTTCTCATATGCAAAACCCGGCGCTGTTCCCGAAGCATTGTAGAGTGGTGTGCAGCCCTCCGGAAGATACGCCTGCTTGAGGTTGTTCTCAGGCATTTTGCCCACACGGCTGGCGTAAAACACCCTGATCTCATCTGCGGCTCTCTCGTCAAAATACATCTCAGCGCCGAAGTAGTCTGCGACCATCTCCTTGGTCAGGTCGTCCTGCGTAGGTCCGAGGCCTCCGGTGAGTATCACGAGGTCTGTGTCCTCATATGCCTGTCCGATCTTCTCTCTGAGCCTTGCAGGGTTATCGCCAACGACAAAATGGTACATGACGTCAAATCCCATCAGGTTGAGGTTCTTCGACAGATACGTCGCATTGGTATTGACTGTCTGGCCGAACAGGAGCTCTGTCCCGACAGCGATTATGGAAGTCTTCATATATATTCTGCCTCTCTCACCTTACATCGAGAAAACATCCTTGTTCTGGAGAACATATTCACAGCCTGAGTAGACCGTCATGATCAGTGAAGCTATGAAGATGTAGTATCCGACAGTCATGATGACCGGGTAATCGCTGAGCCACAGTCCCGCCATCATCACGATGACAGAGATCATCTGAAGGACAGTCTTGATTTTGCCCGACATGCCGGCAGCAAGTACTCTGCCCTCTGATGCAGCTACGGTCCTCATTCCTGCAACGATGAACTCTCTTGCGAGGATGATGATCAGCATCCATGCCTCGATGGTATCCGTCTCTATGAAGAGGCAGAGAGCCGAATATACCAGGATCTTGTCAGCGAGCGGATCCATTATCTTGCCGAAATTGGTAACGAGGTTCTGAGACCTTGCTATCTTGCCGTCAAAGTAGTCCGTGATGGATGCCGCGCAGAAGATCACAAGTGCCGCAGGATACATTCCGAGCATGAAAGCTGCGATGAAAAATGGTACAGCGATCATTCTCGCGATGGTGAGTTTGTTAGGAAGATTCATGTCTAATACTCCTTCTTAGTTATAGTTACTTTATAGATACAAAGTGTTATCTGGCAACAGCAGTTATTCGCTTCGAAAACAAAAATTACTGCAGAACCTCTTCTCCTTCAAGATCGTATTCATATGCATTGTCAATGCGTACGTTCACGATATCCCCAGGATACAGGTCACGTGTGCTTCTGAACGCTACATTACAGTCGATCTCAGGCGAATCGTATCTCGTCCTGCCTGAATATACATCTTCGTCGATCATCTCATCGACGATCACCTCGTAGACCTTGCCGATTTTTCTCTCATTGAGTTCCTCACTGACCTTCAGCTGGTGTTCCATCACAGAATTGCGTCTGGCCTGCTTGGTCTCTTCGTCGAGTTTGCCGTCGAGCTCATAGGACGGAGTCCCTTCTTCATCGGAGAAGGCAAAAGCTCCGAGGCGGTCGATCTTCATTGTGTCGATGAAGCCGAGAAGTTCGTTCATGTCCTCTTCTGTCTCTCCGGGGAATCCGACAAGAAGCGTCGTCCTGATGTGCACTTCAGGTATCCTATCTCTGAGCATGTTGATCGCTGCTCTTATTGATGCACCGGTCGACTGCCTTCTCATGCGGTGAAGCACATTATCTGAAACGTGCTGGATAGGCATGTCTATATATTTGCAGATCTTAGGCTCATTCGCGATCGTCTCGATGAGTTCGTCGGTAATACCGTTATCGTAAACGTACATGAGTCTGATCCATTCAATGCCGTCTATAGCGCAAAGCTGCCTCAGAAGCTCTGGCAGGCAGAGTTTTCCGTACAGGTCGCGGCCGTACTGGGACGTATCCTGCGCGATCAGGATCAGCTCCCTGATCCCTGCGTCCGCCATGTCCTGCGCCTCGTGGACGCAGTCCTCGATACGCTTGGACCTGTAGTGCCCGCGTATCGACGGGATCGCGCAGAAGCTGCACGCGTTGTTGCACCCCTCTGCGATCTTGAGGTACCCCGTATAGGAACCCTCATCAAAATCCCTCTTCCTGTATCTGAGGTCATCAAGCACATCACCGACCATGTCAGAGCTGCGTGCAGCCTCCTCCGGAGCAGCGCCCGCCTTTTCTGCAGCCTCCTCCGGAGCAGCGCCCCCTCTTCCCTGCGGGCGCTCTTCATCCAGGCCGCTCCCGATCAGTATATCCGGCAGCCTGTCATAGTCATTGACACCGAAGAACATGTCCACCTCAGGCATCTCCTCAGCCAGCTCAGCGTGATAGCGCTCAGACAGGCAGCCGGTCACTACCAGCTTCATCCCGCGGCCCTTCTCCTCAGCCAGCTCGAAGATCCTTGCGATTGATTCCTTCTTGGCATCCTCAATAAAGCCGCAGGTGTTGACGATCATGATGTCAGCATCCTCCGGCTCAAACACGATGCTGCAGCCCCTCTCAACGAGAGCAGCTGCCAGCATCTGCGAATCATATTCATTCTTGGCACACCCAAGCGTGTCTATATATATGTTCTTACTCATCTGAATTCAGTATCATCTTTCTTACGCTCTCCGGCAGCGAGTTGAAATAGTCAACTGCATCGTTCCCGGTCGGCGCCATTACTGTCTCTTCACCTGGTGCAGGCGTCTCATACGAGTCCTCAAAGTTGTCATACTCCTCAGTCCGGCGCGGGGCCTGGCGGGACTCATAGAAGTCTTCAGGCTCAGGTTCCGGCTCAGGCATTTTCTGCGGCTGTGGATCAGCAGGTCTTGATCCCATGAGGTTCATGTGCGGCTTACCTGTAACCTTCGCCTCGAGCTCAGCCTTCTCCTGAGGGGAGATATCGTCGATGGCCTCCTGGGCTGCTGCGGCATTGGAGCTGCCGTTATAGTACTCATCTTCAGTCACAAGCACCTGTCTAGGTCTTGATCCGTCAGAAGGTCCTATAATGCCCTTCTCCTCGATCTCATCTATGATCCTTGCGGCGCGGTTGTATCCGATGCGGAATCTTCTCTGCAGCATTGATACCGAAGCCTGCTTGGACTTGAGGATGAATGCAATTGCATCTTCAGTCAGTTCATCCTGCGGCTCTGAAGAACCCCTCTTGTCAGCATTCTCTATCGCGTTCTGGAGCTCCTCATCATATACCGGGCCGCCGCCTTCCTTCTTGACAAATTTGATGACCTTGTCGATCTCGCTGTCCGAGATGTACGGCCCCTGTACTCTGTACGGTTTGCTCGAGCCGACCGGTGAGAACAGCATGTCGCCCTTGCCGAGCAGCTTCTCGGCGCCTGCCATGTCGAGGATGGTCCTTGAGTCGACCTGTGATGCGACGCTGAACGCGATTCTCGACGGAATATTGGCCTTGATAAGACCTGTGACTACGTCAACCGATGGTCTCTGAGTCGCTACGATAAGATGCATTCCTGCAGCTCTTGCCTTCTGTGCCAGTCTGCAGATCGAGTTCTCGACTTCGGACGGTGCCGCCATCATGAGGTCAGCCAGCTCGTCGATGATGATTACAACCTGCGGCTTGCAGTTTGCAAATTCGTGGTTGGCCTTCATCAGCTCATTGTATGACTCAAGATCCTTTACGCCCTCCTTGGCGAAGAGCTCATATCTCTTGTCCATCTCCTCTACCGCGATGGCCAGAGCCCTTGAAGCCTTTCTCGCATCAGTCACGACCGGAGTCAGCAGGTGTGGTATGCCATTGTAGTTGGCAAGCTCGACGACCTTAGGGTCGATCATGATGAGCTTCAGCTCAGACGGTTTTGCCTTGTAGAGGAAGCTGGTGATTATAGTATTGATGCAGACCGATTTACCGGAGCCTGTCGCACCCGCTATCAGAAGGTGCGGCATTCCCTTCAGGTCTGCTATTATGTTGTTTCCTGAAATATCCTTGCCGACAACAAATGTGATCTTTGATTTGGAGTTCTCGAACTCCTCTGACTCGATCAGTTCTCTGACAAGTACAGGTGACGGCTTGTCGTTTTCGACTTCGATGCCGACAGCCGCTTTGCCCGGGATAGGAGCCTCTATCCTGAGGTTCTTGGCTCTCAGGTTGAGTGCTATATCGTCCGCAAGCCTTGTGATGCTCGAGACCTTGACACCTGTAGCCGGCTGCACCTCGTATCTTGTTACGGATGCACCCTGTGTCACGGTCAGCACCTTGGCATCAACGCCGAAGTCGTTGAGAGTTTTCTCAAGGAGCTCAGCCTTCTGCTCCAGCTGATAGTCGGACGCCATCTGTTTATTCCCGACAGGCTTCTTGAGGAGCGCCGGTGAAGGCAAAACGTACGAAGTGTCTTCGGAGTTCTGGTTGAAGCTATTCGCAAGTTCTTCATCACTACCTCCTGGTAAATCAGTTCTTCCAGCACTTTCTTTAAATATAAAGTCTCCTACAAACATTTCTTTTTCATCTTCAAAGTAAAAACTTACAGAATCTTTTGAATGACCGGGAGTATAGATAGCTTTAAATTTAAAATCTCCTATTTTGT
>CACWYF010000114.1 GCA_902765035.1 uncultured Eubacteriales bacterium | reverse complement strand
GCTGTGCTGTACGACCGATCTGTTCGATCGCTTCCTCAGCATTCTCAACACCAGGCATCTCTACTCTGATCCTGTTGTTACCTTCGATGGATACCTGAGCTTCACTGATACCCATGGCGTTGACTCTGTTCTCGAGCACGCTCTTGGTCTGGTTCATGATCTGCGTCAGCTCGGTACCTGTCTCCTCTGTATCAGCCTCGAGCAGGACATAAACACCACCGTTGATATCCAGTCCGTACTTGAGCTGCTCTCCGAGATTTCCGACTTTGCTGCCGATTCCGAAGAAGGAAATGAACCATGAAGCAATCAGTAAAATGACTACCAGTACCGCAAATACTTTCTTCTTTCCCGTTTTCATTTCAGTGAATAAACCTTTCAATTGTAGTCTTGTAAAATGGCGAAAAGCGCATAGTTCGTCATTTAAAAAATATCTTACCTATTTTATACGATTAACGTTCATTTTTCAATATAAAAGCACCCCTTTTGAGAGGTGCTTCAATGTACAATTTTCTATACTATTTACGGCTCTGTGAGACACTGATTATTTTGTCTCTTCGGAGTCAGACTTCTTGGTGAGTTTCTTAGGAGTGACCTTCTTGTCTCTGTCGGGTTTCTTCTCTTCTTCAGCCTCTTCCTTAGGTGCTTCCTTCTTGGCCTCAGCCTTTGCAGCGTCGCTCTTGCTTACGGATGCAATGGCAGTCTTGAGGAACTCTATCTTGTTCTTTCCGGATCCGGTCTCAACGACTACAGACTTCTCTGTGATCTTGGTGACCTTACCGATAATACCGCCGATAGTGATTACTTCATCACCGACAGTAAGGCTTGCTCTCATCTCTCTGTCTTCCTTGTCCTTCTTCCTCTGCGGTCTGATCATCATGAAATAGATCATTACGATGAATACGACAAGAAGTAAAATGTTAGCTACAGAAGTGCTCATGATTCCCTCCCCTTTACGGATATCTTAACTGGGATAATTGATATACTGTTTAAATGGTACCGGTGGTGGGGCTCGAACCCACACGATGTTGCCATCACCGGATTTTGAATCCGGCGCGTCTGCCAATTCCGCCACACCGGCATATGGCAGTTGTGGTACACCATTTTTCAGATAAAAAAATGGTGTGGATGACTGGACTCGAACCAGCACGGTTGCCCACATGGCCCTCAACCATGCGCGTCTGCCTATTCCGCCACATCCACACGACAAGTAGTATTATAGCATCGAAAAACTAAAATGCAAGCCCTAATTCCGATAATTTAAAAAACTTTTTTCCGGCAGTTATCGCATCGGAAAAAAGAGACAGGCAGCCCTCGCATGCCTGTCTCATGTCAATAATCTATATCCAGGACAAAGCTCTGTCGATCTCAGCATGCAGGTCCTCCACAGAACCGTTATTGCTGAGTACAGTGCTTGCCTTTGCGATCCTTACATCCTCTTCTGTCTGTGATCCGATCATGAGGTCGGCGATCTCAGCGTCCGTACCGTCGCGTTTCATTATACGCTCTTTACGCAGCTCACGGTCAGCAGTGACGACCCATACAAGATCGTAGTTGTCTTCCTGATGAGTCTCGAACAGGAGCGGTATGTCAAAAAACAGCGCTTTCTCACCCGCTTCACGCTTTTCAGCTTTGATCTTTTCAATGTCTTCAAGTACAACTTTAGTTGTACCTTCTTCCAGTATTGCCTTGTACTTAGGGTTTCTGAAGACAAGATTCCTCATGGCGACCCTGTTGAGGCTGCCATCTGCATTGATATAGTCAGGACCGAAGTGTTCCATGATATAAGGCATTGCCTTGCCGCCTGCCGCAGTCATGGCACGTGACATGGCATCTGCATCTATAACTGTATATCCTTTTTCAATAAGATAATCGGTTACCGTTGATTTGCCGGATCCGATCCCGCCCGTAATAGCAATAGTAATCATTACGTTTTCCTTCCCAGCGATTATTTTAATTCATACCACGTTTTGCCTGTATGGATATCCACAGTCAGCTCCACTGCAAGATCAGCAGCACCGCGCATGCACTCATCAAGCACCTGCTTCACTTCTTCTATCTCCCTGTCAGGCCCTTCTACTATCAGTTCATCGTGGATCTGGAGTATGAGCCTGGATCTAAGTCCGCGTCTGTCAAGCTCTGAAGACACAGAATTCATTGCTATCTTGATCACATCAGCAGCAGTGCCCTGTATCGGGGTGTTCATCGCGAGTCTTCTGGCAAGCTCTCTCTCCATGAATTTACGTGAAGCAAATTCCGGTATCTGTCTTACCCTGCCGAAATAAGTTCTGACTTCTCTGTTCTGCTCGCCTTCCTCGATCTGACGGTCAAGATAGTCCTTGACTGCCTTGTGCTTGGCAAAATAATCGTTGATATAACGCTGGCCCTCAGTTCTTGAGATATTGAGACTTTCGCCCAGCCCGAAGCCGCTCATGCCGTACACAACTCCGAAGTTAACGGCTTTGGCTCTCGTTCTGTCAAGAGGGGTAACCTCGTCCTCAGGAATGTCAAAAACTCTTGCTGCAGTAGCCTTATGTATATCCTTGCCCTGCCTGAAGTCGCTTATCAGCGATTCATCACCGCTGAGTGATGCGAGTATCCTCAGCTCTATCTGTGAATAGTCTGAGCCTGTGAATGAATTGTTCTCTGACTCCGTCACGAAAGCTTTTCTTATAAGTCTGCCGTAATCATCACGTACAGGAATGTTCTGAAGATTAGGCTCTGTACAGCTCAGTCTGCCGGTCGCGGCTACAGTCTGCATGAAATGCGGATGCACTTTGCCGTCCTCGGCGATCACAGCCTTAAGACCTTCGACATATGTACTGTTCAGCTTGGCAAGCTTGCGGTATTCGAGGATATCAGCGACGATGCCGTAGCTGTCTCTGAGTTTGTCCAGGATATCGGCAGCTGTTGAATAACTGCCCGATTTGCTCTTGCCCTTTGCTTTCGGATAAGGGATGCCCATCTTTTCAAAAAGTATGGTGCCGAGCTGTTTAGGTGAGTTTATATTGAACTCAGTACCTGCTTCACTGTAGATGCTCTGCTCGAGTACTGTGATCTTTTCTGTGATCTCGCTCCCGATCGAGCCGAGGATTTCAGGGTCACAGGTGATGCCTTCAAGCTCCATCGCGGAAATTGTCCTGACAAGAGGCATCTCGCAGGTGTCAAAGAGCTGCCTGAGGCCTTTTTCATCCAGGGCTTCTGACTGCTCCGCCATAACAGCGGCAGAGTAAAATGCCCTTCTGAGGCAGTCCTCCGTTGTAAGGGCTGATGAATCGTAGGATACATCATCACTCAGAGTCTCTGCTTCAGTTTCCTTTGCAGCATAACCTGCATATCGCAGAAGCAGCTTGTCCAGTGGGTATTTCTGCCTGTTCGGATCCAGAAGGTATTCTGCTATCTTCACATCGTAATATGGCTGAGGACATCTGCCGGAATGGCTGAGGAAAGCATAGAGTGTCTTCTTGAGACCGCAGCCTGCAAGCCTGAAGCCCTTTTCATTGATCCTGTCGAGCCATAGTCCTGTATCCATAGGAGTGAATCCGATCGTACAGCCTCTGTTGTTTTCAGGGTCGTAAAGTGCGATCCCGCTGAACTCAGGGAGCCTGAGATGGCTCGCATCAGTGACGGCATCAGTGAATACTATGCTTCCTGATTCTGCAGATGAGAGGAATTCTTCAGGACTGACTATGCTGATGTTTCCGAATTCAGCCGCAAGGTCGCGTCCTCCGGTCACAGCATCCTCTGCTGTGACTGCTCCTTCTGCCTGCAGTTTTTTGATGAATGAATTGAATTCAAGCTCTGTATATACTTCTATGAGCTTTTCAGTGTCCGGAGCAGTGAATTTAAGCTGCTCCCATGTGAATTCGACCGGCGTGTCCGTTTTAATAGTAGCGAGCCACTTTGATTTCCTTGCCGATTCTGCATTGGCACGGATGTTCTCGCCCATTTTGCCCTTGATCTCTTCTGCATGCTCAAGAACGCCTTCGACAGACCCGTACTGTTCCAGAAGAGCTATTCCCTTCTTCTCACCGATACCCGGTACTCCCGGAATGTTATCAGACTTGTCGCCCATGAGACCCTTCAGGTCAATGAACTGCTGCGGTGTGAGGTTGTATCTTTCCTTCATTGCAGCTTCGTCATAGACGTCAAATTCGCTCATTCCGCGCTTGTTGATCAGTACATGGACACTTGGACTCACAAGCTGCAGTCCGTCCTTGTCTCCGCTGATTATGAGGGTCCTGAAGCCTGCCTCAGTACCTTTTACAGACAGCGTCCCGATGATGTCATCAGCTTCATATCCTGACATTTCAAGGACAGCAATATTCATTGCCTCAAGCACCCTGTGCATCCATGGTATTTCAGTCAGGAGTTCTATCGGAGTCTGCTGACGTCCGGCCTTGTATCCTTCATACTCCCTGTGCCTGAATGTAGGATCCTTCATGTCGAATGCCACAGCGATATAGTCAGGCTCATAGTCCTTGATGATCTTATTGAGCATATTAATAAAGGCAAACACGCCCTGGGTGTGGATGCCTTTAGATGTCACCATAGGGCGCATCGCAAAATACGCCCTGAACAGCAGACTGTTTCCGTCTATTAAAACGAGTTTTTCCATGTTGTTTTCCTGTGAAGTTTATTTATGAATCATGTCGCGGGCTGCCGGAAGACCATATGCGCCTTCAGCTGAAGAAGCACCATCTATTATCGCATACTGAAGTACATCTGTTGCGAGAGCAGCGAATGCATCGAAGTTGACTTTCTGCTTACCGGAAGCCATGACGAATATCGTGTCACCGTCAAGAGTACCGTGAACAGGCTTGATAGCTCTTGCATATGCATCATGAAGTATCTGTGCGAGCTTGCAGGCCTGTGCTTTGGTAAGTTCCGCGTTGGTTATGACGCATGATATGACTGTGTTGAACGGAATGTCATATCCCATGTCCAGCTTGTCTTCATCAGTCAGGACATATTCGTCTTCGACAGGAGCCGAAGTTCTTTCAGAAGCTGCAGATCCTTCAGAAACCGGTGTTTCAGGAGCTGCAGGCTCTTCTGACTGAACAGCAGCAACCGGCTCAGGTTCTTCCGTCTGCTCAACGTGGACCGGCTCATGCTCTTCTGCTGTCTCAACAGGAGCAGCCTCAGCAGCAGGTATTTCTGC
>CACWYF010000113.1 GCA_902765035.1 uncultured Eubacteriales bacterium | reverse complement strand
ATACATTGTCAGGAACGTACGGAGGGCAACATGGAGACATACATCATAAGAGTAAACGGACAGGAGTTCGAAGTAGAAGTAGAAAAGAAAGACGGATCCGGCGCACAGGCACAGCCTGCAGCAGCTGCAGCTCCTGCAGCAAGGCCGGCAGCAGCACCTAAGAGAGCGGCAGCAGGAAGCGGTGCTCCTGTAGTCTGCGGAACATCGGGCAAAGTCTTCAAGATCGTCGCCAAGGAAGGCGACAGCGTCAAGGCGGGAGACACCATCCTGATCCTCGAGGCTATGAAGATGGAGATCCCTGTAGTTGCGCCTAAGGACGGCACAGTCAGCAAAATCGTTGTATCTGAAGGTGACAGCACTTCGTCAGGACAGACAGTAGCATACGTAGCATAGGAGGAACATCATGGGAGAAACCTTATCCAATCTGGCTCACCAGACGGCCTTCTTCAGCCTCTCCCTCGGCAACGTTCTGATGATAGCAGTTGCCTTGGTGCTGATGTATCTGGCCATCGTCAAGGAATATGAGCCGCTCCTGCTCCTTCCGATATCATTCGGCATGCTGCTTGTAAACCTGTATCCGCCGATCATGGAAGAAGGAGGACTTCTGTACTACTTCTTCATGCTGGATGAATGGACGATACTGCCGTCACTCATATTCCTCGGAGTAGGAGCGCTGACGGACTTCGGACCGCTCATCGCCAACCCGAAGAGCTTCCTCCTCGGAGCGGCGGCCCAGTTCGGAGTATTCAGTGCGTTCTTCCTGGCAATGCTGATGGGATTCAATGATGCCCAGGCAGCAGCCGTAAGTATCATCGGAGGCGCCGACGGCCCTACCTCGATCTTCCTGGCCATGAAGCTGGGACAGAGAGAGCTGATGGGACCGATCGCCGTAGCGGCTTATTCATACATGTCGCTCGTACCTATCATCCAGCCGCCTATCATGAGAGCTCTGACCACAGAGAAGGAGCGCAAGATCAAGATGGAGCAGCTGAGGGATGTATCGAAGAGAGAAAGAATAATATTCCCTATCATCGTAACAATAATCGTATGTACACTCCTGCCTTCGACAGCGCCGCTTATCGGAATGCTGATGCTCGGCAACCTCTTCAGGGAGAGCGGAGTAGTAAGGCAGCTGCAGGAAACAGCATCCAACGCTCTTATGTACATCGTAGTAATCCTGCTCGGAACATCAGTAGGAGCTACAACCAGCGCTGAAGCTTTCCTCAAATGGACAACGATCAAGATCGTAATACTCGGACTCATAGCCTTTGCGTTCGGAACAGCTGCCGGAGTCCTCTTCGGCAAGCTCATGTGCAAGCTCACGGGAGGCAAAATCAATCCGCTCATCGGTTCGGCAGGCGTATCCGCAGTGCCGATGGCAGCGAGAGTTTCGCAGAAGGTCGGTGCTGAAGCAGACCCTACCAACTTCCTTCTCATGCATGCCATGGGACCTAACGTAGCAGGCGTTATCGGAACAGCAGTAGCAGCCGGAGTATTCATGGCGATCTTCGGAGTGTAAGAAAGGATCAGAAATGGGAAATAAACTTAAAATAATGGAGACTGCAATAAGAGACGGACAGCAGTCACTGATAGCGACCAGAATGCCTTTCAGCGACATGGAACCGGCACTTGCTCTTCTCGACAGCGTCGGCTATGACGCAGTAGAGTGCTGGGGCGGCGCTACATTCGATGCCTGCATCAGATTCCTCGATGAGGATCCGTGGGAAAGACTCAGAAAGCTGAGAGATGCTATGCCTAACACCAGACTTCAGATGCTGCTGAGAGGCCAGAACATCCTCGGATACAGACACTATTCGGATGACGTAGTCGACTATTTTGTCAAAAAATCGATCGACAACGGTATCGATATCATCAGGATATTCGATGCACTGAACGACCTCAGAAACCTCAAGACTGCGGTCGATTCGACCAAGGCTTACGGCGGACATGCACAGGTAGCTATGGCATATACGATCGGCGAGCCGTATACACCGGAGTACTGGAAGGACCTCGCTCTGAGGATCCAGGACATGGGTGCTGACTCCATCTGCATCAAGGACATGGCAGGACTCATGGTTCCGGCAGCTGCTACCGAGATGGTAAGCATGCTCAAGGCCAATGTTGAGATCCCTATCCACCTGCACACACACTGCACCAGCGGAGTAGCACCAATCACTTACTACTGCGCTGCACAGGCAGGAGTTGACTGCATCGACACAGCTATCTCGCCGTTCTCAGGCGGTACAAGCCAGCCGTCAACAGAGGTAATGGTCGAGACGTTCAAGGGATCAGACAGAGACACAGGTCTCGACATGAGCAAGCTCGAGAAGATCGCTGCCCACTTCCAGACAGTAAGGGACAACGCCCTTAAGAGCGGCCTCATGAACACCAAGGTCCTCGGAACAGACATCAAGACACTGATCTATCAGGTGCCGGGCGGAATGCTCAGCAACCTCGTATCACAGCTCAAGGACCAGAATGCAGAGGACAAGTACATGGACGTACTGCAGGAGGTCCCTCGTGTAAGAAACGACCTCGGAATGCCGCCGCTGGTAACACCGTCATCACAGATCGTAGGTACACAGGCTGTGCTGAACGTCCTGATGGGCGAGAGATACAAGATCCTCTCCAAGGAGACACAGGAGATCCTCAGAGGCAAGTACGGACAGACTCCGCTGCCTATGAATCCTGAAGTTCTGGCCAGGATCGACCCTTCGGAGATCATTACCTGCAGACCTGCAGACCTCCTCGAGCCTGAAATGGCCAAGATGGAAGAGGAGATAGGAGATTACAAGGAGCAGGAGGAGGACGTACTGACATACGCACTCTTCGGACCTGTTGCTATAGAGTACTTCAAGAGAAGAGCCGCGCTCAGGAACAAGGTTGATCCTGATGCGATCGACATGAAGAACAAAGCATATCCGGCGTAATTGGAGGTGATAAAAATGGGTTTTGTAAAGGAAAACGGCAGGACTATTCCTGTTGCTGACAAAGTATTCGCTCTTAACGGACGCGCGAAGGCTGCGACTGCCGAAAAGGGCAAGGATGCTGTTATCAACGCTGTTATCGGCGCTTTGCTCGATGACAACGGAGATCTCGTAGTAATGTCATCTGTAATGGATGCCATTAAGACTCTTGAGCCTGCTGACTATGCAGAATACGCTCCTATCGCAGGAACACCTGCATTCAAGGAAGCCGTTCAGAAGGCTCTGTTCGGAAAGTTCCAGCCGGAAGGATGCGTACGCGTATGCGCTACACCGGGAGGAACAGGCAGCATCACCAACGTTATCGAGAACTACTCGAACTTCGGCGACAGCGTGCTGACTCATGACTGGTGCTGGGCTAACTACAGAAACATCTGCAGTGAGAACGGCCGCTCACTCGCAACTTTCAGATTCTTCGATGAAGAGGGTAAGTTTGACAGCGCTGATCTCGAAAAGCAGCTGAACGCTCTCGCAGAGAAGCAGGATCAGGTCATCCTGATGATCAACACTCCTGCACACAATCCTACAGGTTACTCACTTTCCCTTGAGGACTGGAGCAACGTTATAAGGATCGTAAACGCTGCAAAGTGCAAAGTAGTCCTCTTCCTCGACGTCGCATACATCGACTATGCGGGCGAAGATGACGAGGTAAGAGCATTCATGCCGATGCTCAGGGAGCTCGGCAGCAACGTTCTCACGATCTACGGCTACAGCGCATCCAAGACTCTCACAGCTTACGGCATGAGATGCGGCGCCATCGTATGCGTCGCTCCTGATGAGGAGACGGCAGAGGAGTTCAAGAGAGCTTCCGAGTACATGGCACGTGCTACATGGTCCAACTGCAACCGCTCCGCACAGGTAGCTATGGGCAGGATCTACAGCGATCCTGAACTTCTGGCTAAGGTCGACGAGGAGAGAAGGGGCTACAGAGACATGCTTCTCGAAAGAGGCAGAGTCTTCGAGAAGACCCTGAACGACAACGGCGTAAAATGCGTACCGTTCAGCGCAGGCTTCTTCGTAACCGTTGCATGTGACGACGCTGCATCGGTATGTGCAAAGCTCGAGGAGCAGGACATATACTGCCTCGCACTGCCTAAGGGCATCAGAGTGTCCATCGCATCTATCTCGAAAGAGAAGTGCGTAAAGTGCGCTGAGGCCATTGCAAAGCTTGTGAAATAGTTTGCCGCTGCCATCGCGATGTTGGTGAAGTAGTGGTCCTCTACATGGATAAAAGTGTATGCGGACCAAGTGCAGGACCAACAGATGGATCATCATGTGGTCTGCGAATTTGGCAAATTGCATACAATGTGTTAAATTAAGTATAGAAATAAGTTATATCTCACAGGAAAGGACTTGCGGCGGATGTATAAGACGATCGGTATCGTGGGCGGAATGGGGCCTGCAGCAACTGCGGATCTCATGAAGAAGATAACTGACATGACTGATGCTGACTGCGACCAGGAGCACATCCATCTTCTTATCGACTCGAATGTAAATATACCTGACCGCACAGCCGCCATACTTCACGGCGGAGAGGATCCGGTGCCGGAGCTCCTGGCTGCATCAAAGCGCCTTGAGTCTATCGGGGCAGACTTTCTGATAATGCCGTGCAATACAGCACACTGGTTCATCCCGGCGCTTGAGAGTGAAGTGGGCATACCTTTCCTGAACATGCCTGTTGAAACGGCCGCTCTTCTTAAGAGCATGGACGTGGAAACAGCAGCAGTTCTGGCTACAGATGGCACCGTGCAGAGCGGCCTCTATGAAGAGGCTCTTCGCGCGGAGGGCATCTCGGCTATATATCCGGATGATGAGCAGCAGAAGACAGTGATGTCTCTGGTATATGACTATATCAAGAGAGGCATACTTGATCCTGCACAGCTGCCGCATGATGAGATGGCTGCGATCTGCAGCAGTCTCAGAGCAAGGGGCGCGTCAGCGGTTTTGCTTGCCTGCACCGAACTTCCGGTGGCATTCGACCTTATGGGGCTGTATGAGGACGACTGTATCGATCCTACATCTGTCCTGGCGGGAGCCGCAATACGGGAGGCAGGAGCACAGCTCAGACCGGGAGCACGTTATTGAGAGGTTTCAAAGGTTATTTCTAGGGTTTTAACAGAGAGAGGTAAAGAGTATGCAGAAAATCAAACAATCATTGCCGCTGCAGATATTCATCGCCCTGGGCCTTGGTATCGTAGCCGGACTCATCTTCCTGTCC
>CACWYF010000112.1 GCA_902765035.1 uncultured Eubacteriales bacterium | reverse complement strand
TTCCAGTTCTACAATCTGGTGCAGAATCTCACTGCACTTGAGAACGTGGAGCTTGCCTCTCAGATCTGCAATGATCCGCTCGATGCGGTGGAAGTGATGAAGGATGTCGGTCTTCTGGACAGATTGAACAATTTCCCTTCCCAGCTCTCCGGCGGAGAGCAGCAGCGCGTTTCTATTGCGAGAGCCCTGGCCAAGAACCCCAAACTTCTTCTCTGCGATGAACCGACCGGGGCGCTGGATTACAAAACTTCCAAGGAGATACTCTCTCTCATAGAGGACGTGAACAGGAAGTACGGAAGCACGGTCATCATGGTCACACACAACGAGGCTATCAGGGGTATGTCCGATCATGTCATAAGACTGAGAGACGGAGTCGTAAGGCACGATGACTACAACACTCATAAGATATCTGCCGCAGAGCTCGACTGGTAGGACCGGAGGCAGTACTTATGGAAAAGAAAACACGCAATCCGCTTGGGATAAGAGTCCTGAGGGAACTGAGGGGTGAGTGGAAAAAATACGCGGTCATATTCATCTTCCTGACGCTGATGATAGGATTCGTTTCGGGAATGTATGTAGCCAACAACTCCATGCTCATCGCGACTGAAAGGGTCAAGACCGAAGAGCTGCGCGAAGACGGGCATTTTGTGCTTAAGGAGAAAGCGGATAAGGACCTTATAGAAGACATAGAGACCGGCGATAAGGTCGATGTCAGAGCGTACTATGTATGGGACGCATACGGAGACATTACCGAAGAGGAATACCGTGAAGCGTTCAGGTCCGGGTACTATAAGGAGAGGCTGCAGGAGCTGTATGACGAGGCCGACCGCAGGGCGGCAGAGGATTATGAGAATGCAGTAGGAGACTATGATCTTGATGATCCGTATTTCAGGCCTGTTCCGGTCAAAGTGTTCGAGAACTTCAACAAGGAGGCAGATGAGGACATAGACGGCGACGGGACCCGCGACTCAGGCATAAGGGTGTACATAAACCGCGACGATATCGACCTGTACTGCATCATGGACGGAAGACCGGCTGAGACGGCTGACGAGATCATGATCGACCGCATGCATGCGGACAACAGAGGCATAAAGACAGGCGACAGGATCATTGTGAACGGTGAGGAATTCACCGTATCCGGACTTGCGGCATTCTCCAACTACGCTACTCTGCATGAGAAGAATACGGACATGATGTTCGATGCTCTGACCTTTGACGTGGCCATGACCACTGAAGAGGGATGGGACCGTATCAATGCTGAGACAAGGTATGAATATGCGTGGCTGTATGAGAACAGGCCGGCTGATGTGAAGGAAGAGAAGAAGCAGTCGGACAACTTCCTCAAGGCTCTCATAACCCAGGCTGCTTTTGCAGACAATGAGATAGAAGATTACGTGCCGGAGTATGCCAACCAGGCGATACAGTTTGCGCCGGAGGACTTCGGCAGCGACAAGGCTATGGGCGGCGTTCTTCTGAACGTCCTGATCATCGTACTGGCGTTCATCTTTGCGATAACTGAAAGCAATACCATAGCCAGAGAGGCTCCGGTCATCGGAACTCTCAGAGCCTCCGGATATACGAGAAGAGAGCTGACAATCAACTATATGATGGCACCTCTGATCGTCACGATCGCAGGTGCGGTCATGGGCAACATCCTCGGATATTCGTACTTCAAGAAGGTAGTCGTTGCGATGTACTACAACAGCTACAGCCTGCCGAAGTATGAGACCGTGTGGACTCCGGATGCTTTCTTGAAGACTACGGTGATCCCGGTCATCCTGATGCTCGTGATCAACTTTATAATAATAAGAAGAAAGATGAGGTTCTCTCCTCTGAAGTTCCTCAGGGGCGACCTCAAGAGCTCGCGGAGAAGGAAAGCTGTCAGACTCCCGGACTTCAGCTTTATCAGCAGGTTCAGGCTGAGGATATTCCTGCAGAACCTGCCGGGGTATCTGATGCTCTTCATCGGTATCGGGTTCGTAATGATCATGCTGGCGATGGCTGTAGGAATGCCGAATACGCTGAGCTACTATCAGGCTCATGCTGATGAGATGATGCTGGCAGACCATCAGGTCATACTTGCCTCGGACCATGATGAGGACGGGAACGCGGTCACCACATCGAATCCGGATGCTGTGAAATTCAGCATGGAGGAGCTGCTTCTGGTCATAGATGACAGCGAGGAGTCGGCAAATACCTACGGCATGGAGCCGGGCAGCCGCTATGCGGATATCCCTGCGGATCTTAAGGATGGTGAAGTGGTAATTTCATCCGCTCTCAGCGGGAAGTTCCACATAGAACCGGGCGATGAGATCCACATGAAGGATAAGTACGGTTACGACTCATACGACTTTACAGTTAAGAATGTCATAAATTTTGACGGCGGCATCGCAGTCTTCATGGACAATGACAGTTTCAACAGGATTTTCGACCGGGATGAGGGGAACTATGACGGATTCTTCTCGGACAGTGAGATCACAGACATCGATGAGGATGGAACCTGGGGCGAAGACATACTCAAGATGGCGGCACAGCTCGATCACTCGATGGGGGCATACATGCTGTACTTCCAGTATCTGTGCATACTGCTGTCGGCAGTCCTCATATTCCTCCTGACCAAGGTCATCGTGGAGAGAAATGAGAAGTCCATATCAATGGTCAAGATCCTCGGATATACCAACAGCGAAGTTGCATCCCTGTATCTTGTGACAACAACGATAGTGGTCATTATATCTGAGATAATAACAGCATTCCTGTCGAGGATCGCAATGGCAGAGATATGGAACAACATGCTCAAGAGGATGGACGGATACTTCCCGTTCGTGCTCTCCGCTCAGGGACTGCTGAGGATGATAATACTCGTTTTCCTTGGATATATGATCGTCATGCTGATAGACTTCAGACGCATTCGCCGGATACCTATGGATGAAGCCCTCAAGAACATGGAATAGGGCACGTTCATACGGAAGGAAAACCAATAAAATCAGGCAAAAAATGGCTTTTGCTCAGAAAATGAACAGAAGTCATTTTTTACGCTTGAAAACGATTTCTGTAGTGCTATAATAAGAAAGGTTTAGAAGAAAACAACAATAAATTGGACAACTGTGTCCGTTTGATCAATAGTAATCTGTTTGAAGGGAGTACTGCTTATGACGAAGCAGGAGAGGCGCAAAACAGCCCTCATATTCGCTGTGATAGCAGCGGTCTTCATGATCGGGGCGATCCTGACCGGCGGCGGTGCCGGTGAGGAAGAGTCTATCCAGCAGGTGATGCGCGATGCTGTGCTGCATGATCTCAACAAGGTGAGCCTGTTCGGACTCATCGATGTGAATCCGGGACTCATGGCAGGGTTCATAGTATCAGGCATACTGATAGTCTTCGCACTTATCTGCAGGATATTCGTTATACCAAAATTCAAAATGGTGCCGGGAAAGTTCCAGCTGGTGCTTGAGACAGCCGTCGGGCTGTTCGACAACATGTCAAAAGGAAACTCAAAGATCCACGGATTCCTCGGAGCATATATATTTGCAGCCGGTGCCTACATATTTACGGGAACGCTGTTCGAACTGTTCGGTGTTCAGGCGGTAACGACCGGAGGTGTGTCGATATCGCTGCCTGCTCCGCTTTCGGACATCAACGGAGCCATTATGATGGGCTGCCTGTCATATCTGGTCATCATGTCCGGAGGAATCGCAGGCAACGGCATAAAGGGAATAGGAAAGACTCTGAAGGAGTACTCGCTGCCTATATCCCTCAGCTTCCGTCTTTTCGGAGCACTGCTCTCCGGAGCCCTCGTAACAGAGCTCGTTTACTACTATCCAAAACTGAGCTACGTGCTGCCGGTGCTTGTCGGAGTTCTCTTCACACTTCTGCACGCACTGATCCAGGCATACGTACTCACGATGCTGACATCCCTCTTCTACGGACAGGTTTCGGATAATACGCCGAAGCCGCTTAAGGAAAAGAAGCGCAGGAAGGGCAGAAAGGCTGAAGCAGAGAGTGCCGCAGCAGGCGAAGCTGCAGCGGCATAAATATATAAACAACAGATACTGACGGCCGGATATACGGCCTGCTCATAACAAATGGAGGAAACTAAAATGGCTAATTCAAGGAAACTGGCAAAGATAGCACTCGTTCTCGGACTGGTGATCGCTATCATGGCAACAATCGCTACCATTGGCGTTTTTGCTGCTTCACCGGATACTTCGGCAGCTGCAGAGACTACTCAGGTAACTGCATCAGCTGACAACACCGTAGGCCTCAAGGCTATCGCATCCGGTATCGCTATCGGTCTGGCTGCATGCGGCGGCGGCATCGGTATGGGTATTTCCGGCGGTAAGGCAGCTGAAGGTATTTCACGTCAGCCTGAAGCAGACGGCAAGATCAGGACGAACTTCATGCTGGGACTTGTATTTATCGAGACGGCGATCATTTACGCCCTGCTCGTTGTAATACTCATAATATTCGTCTTGTAGCCGGGTGTTCTGCACTTGTAACACAGACGGAGAATGATTATTGATTTTGGAGTGTAAAAGATGACAGGAGTACCACTTAATATAGACTGGCAGCAGATACTGCTTCACCTGTTCAACTTTACCATCCTCTTCGGAGCTCTCTATATCCTGCTGTACAAGCCGGTCAGAGACTTCATGGCGAAGAGGACGGCTTACTATGCTGACATGGACACCAGGGCAGAGGATGCACTGAAGGCCGCAGAGGAAAGCCGCGCGTCCTATGACGAAAAGGTCAGGGGCTTTGACGAAGAGGTCAGGGCTGAGAGAAGCAAGCTGAACAAGGAGATCGCTGAGTCGAGAGACCGCCAGATGGCAGCGGCCAAAGCTGACGCCGAGAAGATAGTAAGCAACGCCAGGACAGAAGCAGAAAGAGAAAAGGAAGAGATCATCGCTTCTGCTCAGAAGGAGATCACAGACATGGTCACAGGCGCAATGGAAAAGCTCACTCTCGAGCAGTCCGCTTCGGATGCCTTCGACCAGTTCCTTGACGCTGCCGAAAAAGAGAAGTAATACCTTCTTCAGATCAATCAAATAAGTATTAAGAGGCTTATTATGGATTCAAATGTAACAAAACTCACTGCTATGCTGTACTCGAAGGTTAGACCGGATGAGAAGCAGCAGGCGAGATTCGATAAATTCCTTAAAAATAAATACGGCGAAGATATCGTCATGGAGTGGACCGAGTCGGATGCTTTCCCGGGCGGATTCAGGCTCGAGGTGGGAAGCGACATATATGACTGGTCCGTAGGCGGAAGGTTCCGCCAGCTGCGTGACACTCTCGTCAAGGTGCCGACTACCAACGGCAATATCATCCCGCTCCTTAAGGAGACGATCAACACCTGGACGCCTGAAGCTATGGCTGAGCAGGTCGGAGAGGTCAAGACCGTAGGAGATGGTATCGCGACAGTAAGCGGCCTTGATTTTGCCACATACGGCGAGATCCTGCTCTTTGCTGACGGAGTAAGGGGCATGGTACAGGATATCCGTGCCGATGAGATCGGATGCGTACTCTTCAATGATGATGAGAGCGTAACTGAAGGCTCGAGTGTAAAGCGTACGGGCAAAACCGCAGGCGTTCCTGTAGGCGAAGGATTCCTCGGAAGAGTCGTTGATGCGCTCGGAGTACCTGTTGACGGGCTCGGAGAAGTTCAGGCATCAGGCTACATGCCTATCGAGACACCGGCTCCTTCGATCATCGACCGTCAGCCGGTAGACACACCGCTTGAGACAGGTATCTTCTCGATCGATTCCATGTTCCCTATAGGAAGAGGACAGAGAGAGCTGATCATCGGGGACAGACAGACCGGTAAGACGGCTATTGCAGTCGATGCGATGATCAACCAGAACGGCAAGAACTGCATCTGCATATATGTCGCGATCGGACAGAAGACATCTACTGTGGTTCAGGTACAGCAGACACTGAAGAAGCACGGCGCGATGGATCACTCGATCATCGTTACCGCTTCGGCAAGTGATCCGGCACCTCTGCAGTACATAGCGCCTTATGCAGGCTGCGCAATGGCCGAGTATTTCATGAACAAGGGCAAGGACGTTCTCATCGTATACGATGATCTGTCAAAGCACGCTGTCGCATACCGTGCGCTGTCGCTGCTGCTCGACAGGTCGCCTGGACGTGAGGCTTATCCTGGAGACGTTTTCTATCTGCATTCAAGACTTCTCGAGAGAGCGGCAAGGCTGTCAGACAAGATCGGCGGAGGTTCGATCACAGCTCTTCCTATAGTCGAGACGCAGGCCGGAGACGTATCCGCATACATACCGACTAACATCATTTCCATCACAGACGGACAGATTTTCCTTGAATCCGACCTCTTCTTCGAGGGCCAGAGACCGGCTGTAAACGTCGGACTCTCCGTATCCCGTGTAGGAGGAGCGGCCCAGACCAAGGCTATGAAGAAGGCCACAGGTACACTGAGGATCGACCTCGCACAGTACCGTGAGATGGAAGTGTTCACACAGTTCGCATCAGACCTTGATGACCAGACAAGAGAGCAGCTCGAGTACGGACAGGGCCTGATGAGGATGCTGAGACAGAAACAGTATCATCCGAAGAGCCAGCATGAGCAGGTCATCACTCTGGTAATGGCACTTGCTCATACAATGAAGGGCATCCCGGTAGACGATGTGGATGATTTCATTAAAGGACTCATAGAAATGTTTGAGACCGAGCATCAGGACATCTGCACCGCCATCGATACCACAGGCCAGCTGGATGATGAACTGAAGCAGCAGATCATAGACATCTCTGCAAAGTACAGAGAGAAGTTTAATTAATGGCAAGCACGAAAGAGATCAAAAACAGAATAAAAAGCGTCGGCGATACGCAGAAGATCACGAATGCGATGTACCTGATCTCTTCGACCAAGATGAGAAAGGCGCGCCGCGATGCTGAGAGCAGCAGACCGTATTTCCAGCTGCTGAGGCGCGAGATCAGGAGAATGTTCGCAGTAGGCCCCGATCTCATAAGAAGCCGCTACTATGATGAGGCGGTGGATGAGAATGTAAGGGGCGGCCGCAACGGCATCCTGGTCATCACAGCGGACAAGGGCCTTGCGGGGTCATACAACCAGAGCGTTATAAGGGAGACTCTGGCGCTTGCAGACCGCAGTGATGAAGCGACTTTGTATATTGTAGGCGACTACGGATGGAGATTCTTCAGAAGCCACGGCAGCAAGGTCGATGAAACATTCGAGCACTCGATGCTGCAGCCTACACTGGCTACAGCGAGGGAAATCACGAATGAGCTGCTTGAACGTTTTGACCGCGGGGACTTTGACAGACTGTACGTCTGCTATACGGAGTATCAGGGAGGCATGAGCGCAGGCGAGGCGACATACGACAGGCTGATCCCTTTCGACCGTGACGACTTCGTGCCTGAAGGCGATGAGAAGGACAAGGATGCTTCCACGGTATTCGAATTCGAGCCTGACGTTGAGACAGTTCTTGAGAGGAGTATCCAATCATACCTTGTAGGATACATCTACTCGGCTCTTGTAAACAGCTACTCATCTGAGCAGAACGCGAGAATGATGGCGATGGATGCCGCAAACGACAACGCGAGCGAGCTTCTGGCATCACTCGAGCTTGAATATAACCATCTGAGGCAGAATGCGATCACTCAGGAGATCACTGAGATATCCTCCGGAGCCCGCAGTCTGAAGAAGAAGAAAAAATGAGCATTCAAACGGAAAT
>CACWYF010000111.1 GCA_902765035.1 uncultured Eubacteriales bacterium | reverse complement strand
TTATCGAAGGTCAGCGTCTGTCCATCATTTACAGTCAGCACCTGCCACTCAGCGGACAGATTCCCATCAGCATCCAGCCACGCAGGGCTGCCATGAAGCGTTGTCGTGATCTCGACCTTATAGTCCTTCGAAGCCGCTCCCTCCGGTCCTCCTGTTACCTTCTTGCTTACCTTCAGGGCTGCGTCCTCGATCTTGGTGTAGCGGTTGTTAAAGAGTGCCTCACCGGCGCCGCTTTCACCGGAAAGGGTTTCACCGGAAATAAGTACCGGCAGGCTGTAAGTACCGTCAGCATTTCTCGTGCCGCCGACTACTTCCCATCTATAGCCATCCACCGAAGCATTCTGCTCAATCACCGTGTACATTCCGGCCGGGACATTGCTGAACGTCCTGGACTCATATTCATTCAATCCGAATTCATAAGGCACAGTATCAAGCGTTCCGTTCTCCTGCAGATACAGGTTCCCGCGCTTAACGACGAAAATGAATTTCTTTTTGCTGATTTCCTCAGGCACCTTAGGTACATCAACAGCCTCGTGGATGATGCTGTTCTTCTTGACGACCAGAGACCCATTCTTCGCATAGCTGTTCTGCAGATCCAGTTCCAGTACCGGCTGCTCAGTGCCGGTATCGACCTCTGCTTCGCCTTCCGCCGAGGATACTGTATACGCAAGATCATACCCCTCGTCCTCAAGCAGGTCACTCTGCCCGGATTCCGTGACGGAATACTCGCCGAACGGCAGGTTCTCCAGAGTCAGGACATAGTCATAAATACCATCCTGCGCATCGGCGATACGGGCAAAATCGCTCAGCTTATACTCACCTACCTTACCGCCAGGTCCGGTCAGTGTAAAGGTCAGCTTGTCACCGATGCCCTCAAGCAACCCTGCATTATCAGGGAAAAGCTCAAATTGCTTGTGGATCTCTACGTCTGTCGTAAGCTTGCGGTTATTGATTGAACCTCCGCTGTTAACAAGGAACTTCTTGTCCGGATAGTATCCATCGGCTGTTACAGTTTCCTCTACCTTGTAAGCATACTCAAGGCTTCCCTCGTAATATATCGGGAGATACTTGAATACACCCTGCCACGGCGTATCCTCGCCGTCAGGATCATGAGCACCGTCAAGCTCGATCGAACGGACCTTCTCCTGAGTTCCTTCAATTACATTACCGCTCGCATCCTTCTTCTCAGACCACAGCGTGAACTCGATCTTAGCGCCTTCCGGCGGATTGATTGTATTCCCTGCACGGTCAGCCCACCTCTTATTTGCGGTGAACGAGGTGTGATCAGTGATCTTTCCGTAGTGATTGGTAAAGTCGACCTGTGCTTCAATGTCATTTTCCGAAACGTTCGCGTTGTTGCCTTCGTCATCAGATTTCGCAGCGACCGTATCGAGCTGGAAGTTGTCACCAACTTCCATGCCGTTGTACATCCTGGTGTATTCGCCGTCAATAAGAGCCATCTCCCAGACATCGTACTCGCCGTAATCTACGCCGTCGAATATGACCCTTGCAGGCTCCGGCTCTCCATTACGGATCTCCATAGTCTCGATCCAGATCTCGCCATCCTTTTTGACATAACCTTCCTCACCCTTCTTCGTCAGTGCAAAGTAAATGGTCGTATTAAGATCGCTCTTCAAAAGGTCGCCGTCTACCGCAACATCCTTCGTGACGATGATATGTGGCTGCTTTACATCCTGAAACTTCACTGTATACGAATATGTCGTTACCGTCAGTCCCTGCTCTGTTACAGTGGTGACGTCACAGCTTACTTTCTTGACGCTGCCCGACATGTCTTCAGTGATAGTAAGGCCGTTCTTTTCATCGCTGACATAATCGTTCAGAGTGAACTGCACCGGCTCGTTTGCCGCATACATTACAGGCGCTTTGGTCTCTGTGAGAGTATATGATCCATATGCCAGCTCCGCATTTTTGACCGTGAATACTCCGTTTCTGTCTGACTTTTTCATCAGCACGCCTGCGACTTCTCCCTTCGAGCCAGTCAGGTTATATTCCGCGCCTTCAAGTGGATTACCATCCTCATCCACTTTGATGAATGTGATGTTTCTCTTGATGCGCTCATCCTTGATAATGAACTGTATTCTGGCGACGCCATTTGCGTCCGGATCGTCTGCCGGGGTATATGAGATCTGCAGCCAGTCAGGAGCCTCTATGTGATTTCCGTCCTTATCGCACACATGCAGCTGCAGCTCACCTTCAGTGTTCGCATCCACCTTGAAGAAGAATGCATTCTGCACTTCATACCCGTTCGGAGCGTACGTTTCAGTCATACGGTATAGTGTATCGTTCTCCATCCGGTCATAGGTAAAAGTACCGCTTTCCCCGGTGCTGGCAGAGTACTTCTCAGTATACCCGCCGGCTGTCTTCTCCTCCAGCTTGAACCGTGCCCCCTGCAGAGTCTCCCCCTCACTGTTGGTCTTGCAGACCGTCATATAGTTGGTGCCCTTGGACCACTGTGCGTAAAGAGTGGTGTCCTCATTCAGTGTATATTTATCGTTATTGTTATAAGGTGTGCCCGAGCCGTCATGCTTCGTGTTCCAGCCGAGGAAGATATATCCGGGACGGGTCGGTGTTAGCTGAGGGCCATCCTTGCGGCCGCTCGCTCCGATCGTGACTTCTGTTCCCGGCGTCTCCTGATATCCCAGAGGCACGTTTTTCGCGCTCCCATCCGGAGTGTTTCCGTCATAGGCAATGTTCACCTTGTTCTTTACGAGCAAAGAGCCGTCAATATGCCAGTTCCCGCCTGCAAATTTCTGAACATACCACAGGACATACAGAGCGTTCCCGGCAGATACATTGTATTTACCCGCATTAACACTCGGATTCGTGATTTCATCGACTACGAGCTCGCCGTCTTTATTACGCACCTTGAATCCAAGTTTGTTCGAACTCCTGTTGATAATATCGACCAGCTGATTCACATCCGGGACCTGGTTCAGCTTAGCAGTGACATCGTTCTTAACATACAGCCCATTATTCGGCTTGGTCGGATCATTGTCCGTTAACCAGGACTGGTACTTTACCGTACCTGTGATCTCAATCTTTCCGGTATAGTCAGAGTTTTCATACTGCTGCGGCTCATACGGGATCGTCCCATCGAGCCTTA
Organism: uncultured Eubacteriales bacterium; assembly: GCA_902765035.1. Taxonomy (GTDB): domain Bacteria; phylum Bacillota; class Clostridia; order Peptostreptococcales; family Anaerovoracaceae; genus Crickella. Next base: position 2,105 of record CACWYF010000111.1, on the reverse strand, counting down.
TATAGAATTCGCCCTTGGTCGGTGTATTATTGGTCCATATTGCATACAGCGTTGTGTTGCTGTCAGGCAAAGTGTACTTGCTTCCCGCCGGATACAGCGGATGATAATCTCTGTCGGCGACATTTCTGTGGGTCGACCAGCCAATGAACGTATATCCGCTGCGTGTTCCTGTATAATCAGGAAGAGTGATCGTATTCCCCGGGATCCCCCAGATATCTTCCGGCGCTGCACCGGTGCCGCCGTTGGCATCGAAGGAGACTTTTACGTCACCGAGAAATCTCATGTCATACAGGCGGAACCAGTCATTGTTGGCATTTGTAGATGATGTCCACGCACCGAATCCGTGGCTTGTATTATTTTCGTAGTTATTTACAGCCTTGCTGCCCTGCTGTGACGCACCGGTCCTCAGCTGATAGACAGTATGACCGTCTACCGTCCTTGTGCCGACATATATCGGCTGCTTCTCTCCAAGAGTGACAGTTCCACCATTGCCTGATCCGCTCGTTATGTTGATATAGTTCTTATGGCCGTCAGAGATATAGTACCATCCCGGCTGTTCCGGTACTGCTTCGAAGTGCCACATAGTGATATTGCCCGTGACCTGGACAGTTCCTCCGACAGTAGGATTAGCATATACTGAGTCGAGTTTGCCGGCATCAGAACTGAAAGGTCTGCCCTGGAGAAGTGCATTGTTCAGAGTGACAAGTGCATAGGAATTCCCGTCCAGGCTGTCTGCAGCAGCCGGATTCGTTGCCGGCTCTTTCCTGGACACGACAGAGTATACCGAGAAGCCTTCAGCATCGAATACGACGGTCTTGCCTTCTTCGGCCTCTTCCGTAGTAGTATTCTCGACTACTGTACCTTCGCTGCTGCCGTCTTCAAAGTGCACGACGCTCAGCTCCTCATCGCTGCTGTCCGCAAGCTCGATCCTGACATCGACGGTCTGTCCGTCAGCCGGCTGCACCTTGTCGCCGTCAGCTACGATACTGATGTCAAACACTCTGGCATAGGACGAGGTTCCTTCCTTCCATCCGAGGGCATCCTCTGTGCCTGCCACATACTCCTCATAGCTGAGGTCTTCCTCAGGAACTTCTTCCTGCTGTTTTTTCTGCTCTTCAGGCAGGATCTCAACAACAGCAAGCTCCGCTCCTTCCGGTATGCCGGATTCAGGTCCGCAGGTCACAGTTATCCTGTAATCGCGTCCGTCGCTTGCCAGCACCTGCTTTTCGAAGGACATGCCTTCTTCAGCTTCCTCATCCTGCAGCTCCTCTGCTTCAGCAGCATCCTCCGCATCCTGCACGTCATCATCGCCGGTCTCATATACGTCAGAATCATCATCCACATCAGCAGCACTCTTCTCAGATTCAGCCTCTCCGGCCTCACTGCCTCCGGCGTTGTCTTCTGCCGCACCGGTCTCTTCAGAGGATTCTTCATCCGCATCTGCCTCTACCGTGTCAACGCCAACACCGCCCATTTCCGATGCGGCGTTCTTAGTGAGCGCGAACGCAGGCAAAATGATCATATATACCGTAACGATAGCAACCAGAACTGCCAGTGCTGCAGTTCTCATGTTGTATCTGTGCATCTCCGATATGAGTCTTTTTATTAAGTTGTGGATCTTGTCATTCTTTTTCATAATTCATACCCCGCTAATCTTTGAGCCTGCTGTCACAGCAGTCTGTGTGTATCAGCCTGTGTCTGTATTATGTCATCCACACCGTCATTAATACCGTCAGAATCCCGATAAGTTGTCTTCGTAAACCAGTGATTCCAACGTGTTGATGGCCATAAAAAGCCATTATCCTAATTAGGCAATAATCATAAAATCTTTTAAGATTTTTAAGAATAAAACTATATCTATTTGTCTACTTTTAGTGTCCTTTCTTTAAAAGTTAAAATTGGCAGGACGAGCCTTCAAATTTTCCTGCGGAGCCTCCGCAGAAACGTGCGGCTATTCGTCGCGTGTTAAATTATGTAAATTTTCCCAACGAGTTTGCACACCGAATTTAATTGTAGTACCTTTGTACATGCTGAAAGCACCGAGTGCACGCGGCCTTCGAAAGCACAACCAACACAACCTATGTTAAACCCTACTACTTCAATTC
>CACWYF010000110.1 GCA_902765035.1 uncultured Eubacteriales bacterium | reverse complement strand
ACCACTACCAAGCAGTAGTCAAAACCTCAGGACTGCACTTCATCAGCAAAGAAATCCTCGCAAGGCGAGGACTTCTCAGCTGTGTAGATTACTACTTATCGGGTTGAACCGCCGTATGCCGAACGGCATGTACGGTGGTGTGAGAGGGGCTACAAGTTAGCCCCTACTCGATTGCCGGCACGTGACTGAGGGGTACATGAATGTCGCGAAAAATAAAAAAGGTTATTAAGGACAAGGAGGAAACAACAATGCCCGCTATTAAGTTTTATGATCACGAACCTATTCCAATGGAGATGCACAAGGTCAAGATCGTGCAGCAGCTCAATCTGCTTCCGGCAGAGCAGAGACTTCAGAAGATGAAGGATGCCGGATTCAACACATTCCAGCTGCACAACGGTGACATCTTCATGGACATGCTCACCGATTCCGGTGTCAATGCCATGAGTGACAACCAGCTTGCTGCTATGATGACACCTGATGACGCATATGCAGGGAGCGAATCATTCTACCGCATGGTCGATAAGCTTGAGGAGATATTCGGTATAAAGTACTGCCTTCCTGCTCACCAGGGAAGAGCATGTGAGAACATCCTGGCAGAGAGGTTCGTGAAGCCGGGCAACTGCGTAATAATGAATTATCACTTCACTACGACCAAAGCGCATATCACAAGACTCGGAGGTCATGTTGAGGAGCTGGTCAAGGATGAAGGTCTTGAGGCTGTCAGCGATCTGCCTTTCAAGGGCGATATAGATCTCGACAAACTTGAGGCGTGCATTGCGAAGGAAGGTGCTGAGAATGTCGCTTTCATGAGACTGGAGGCCGGGACCAACCTTATCGGCGGACAGCCTGTATCGGTACAGAACTTCAAGGATGCCTGTGCCATTGCCAGAAAACACGGGATCATCTCGGTAATGGATGCTTCTCTTCTGCAGGACAATCTGTACTTCAACAAGATCAGAGAGGAAGCATGCAAGGACATGACCATCCGCGAGATCACACGCGAGATAGCGGATCAGTTCGATATCATCTACTTCTCCGCACGTAAATTCGGTTTTGCCCGCGGAGGAGCCATCCTCGTAAGGGATGAGGCGCTGTTCCACTCAATGGAGGATCTCGTGCCGATGTTCGAGGGATTCCTTACTTACGGAGGCATGTCCGTAAGAGAGATCGAGGCTATGACTGTAGGATTCGATGAATCCATGGACATGGATATCATCTCGCAGGGACCGCAGTTCATCAAATACTGCGTTGACCAGCTTGCTGATTACGGAGTACCAATGATCACCCCGGGCGGCGGACTCGGAGCGCATGTAAACGCCAGCGAATTCGTCAGCCACATCTCTCAGGAGGAATATCCTGCCGGAGCACTGACCTGCGCATTCTACATCTGCGGAGGCATCAGGGGAATGGAGAGAGGTACTCTCTCAGAAGAGAGAAATCCTGACGGCAGCGAGAGACTGGCTTCGATGGAGCTTGTAAGACTCGCTCTTCCAAGAAGAGTATTCACACTTTCGCAGGTCGAATACGTGATAGACAGGGTGAAGTGGCTGTATGACCACAGAGATCTCGTCGGAGGACTCAAGTTCGTTCATGAGCCTAAGACGCTGAGATTCTTCACAGGCAGACTCGAGCCGACTTCAGACTGGCCGGAGAAGCTCGCAGCTGCATTCATCGCAGACTTCGGAGAAGATCAATAGGGTATTTATATATAAAAAAGGGAGCGGATCAGTATACTTGCTGATCTGCTCCCTTTAGTATATGGCATTTATTTTGTAAATCTGAAACTGCTTACGTTTCCTTCCTCATCGAGCGCGTAGATGTAGTCGCCTATGTAGACGCTCCTTGTGAGATAATTCTCTGAAAGGCTGTGCTGGTCATAGATGTTCAGTTTGTCATCAGCGCCGAATACGAGGACTCCGGCCTCGAACTGAGGATCGCTGTAGATCTCACTTTCGATTTCTTCAGGAGGTTCTGTTTCTGATGCTGATGCATCAGCTGGTCCTTCTTCCTCTATGATGAGCGGCTCATCCTCATAGTTATAAACGCTGTAAGGTACTGCATACCATCCGTCTTTGCTGTTGACGGTCAGTGCCTTGTGCGTGTCCTGTGCAGGGCTGCTCATATCCTTGAACTCTTTGCTGTCAAGGACCTTCGGTGCTGAAGGATTGCTTATATCGAACAGGACCAGCTTGAGTCCGGCAGCATATTCACCGCCGTATCCGTTATCGCCTGTCGCATGACCGATGCCGAGAAGTCTGCCTTCACCGGCCGGAACAAGCAGGGTGGAGAACCCGTCTATCTTCACTTCACCATCTATTGATGGATTCTCCGGATCGCTCAGGTCTATGATGAAGAGAGGGTCGATCTGCTCATAAGTGATGACATAGGCTTTGTCTCCAAAATACCTGACGGCTTTGATGCTCTCGTTGCGGGCAAAACCGGAGAGTGTGCCTGTTTCCTTAAGATCCTTGTCCAGAATGAAGAGGTTGTTGACATCCATTCCGTCACGCTGGGAAGTTGTGGCGATGCGGAAGTATCCGTCTTTCTCGTCCATGGAGAACTGGTCATCGATCCTTCCGCGGACCTTTACGGTGGCGTTGAACTTCACTTTCAGGCCGTCCAGCGAGGCTCTTACGATCCTTGTAGCGGAGCTTTCTGTCTTATCGTCCCACTCTGTGGCTGTTGTGTACAGATTGTGGTCATTGCAGTAGACTTCTTCAGATGCCCCGAAAATCGCTGAACTCTTACATTTTGCATCCTTGCCTGACGTGATGTCGATCGCGCTGAGGACTATGTATGAAGGCAGTTCAGGCTCAGGTACGCAGCAGATGCTGTCCGGAGTCATTTCCGCATAGTTTCCGTCAACTGTGCATTTAGGCAGTACGCGGCCGCCCTTATATACACTGTCTCTGGTGACAAGGTATACATAGTTTCCGACCATGCGGCTCGATACTATCGTGCCTGTCTGGCGGAAGGATGTGATCATCTCAGGCTTTTTCCGGTCGGAGATATCATATGTCGTGACACCGGTATATCCGTCGTCCCCGTCATACACATAACCGACAGTGATCAGAGTGTCACCCTTAAGGAAAATGTCATGGACGTAGTTCTCGACTTCTCCGGCGCCTATCTTCGACATCATCTGTGTCTTGCCGTTGTCAGCGCTGAGTATGATGACCTCGCGGTCGTTGCTGACATAGTAGATATATCTTCCGTCTGTCTTGACGATATCCGCTTCGTCGACATCTTCGACCTGAAGATAGGTATCAGAATGATCACCGGCTGATGATGAGGATTTTGCTTCTGAGCGGACCATATTGCCGCTTCCTGCATCCATGCTTCCCGTAGCAGGGGCGGAATCCTCAGAGATCATTTCCGACTCTTCAAGAATATCTCCATCATATAGAATATCCTGTGAGCGGTCAAGGCTGCTTACAAGATGCTCTATTTCAGACTTGTCCTTGAAAGTGTACAGCTCTCCGTTCTGAATGCTTGTATCAGGAGGAGCAGTAACAGTCTGATAGAGCTGAACCCCACCGAATACTGCAAAGATCAGGCAGGCTGCGGTTACTGCCAGTCGCTTTACTGCAGTTCTGGTGAATACAGGCTTTCGCTCGGGCTTATCCGGTGAGGAATATTCAGTGATATCTGAAGAGTAATCAGGGGTTTCCTGCACTGGCTTTTCATCAGCGCGGTCAGGCAGCATTGCCATGATGTTCTCCGCTGAGAGGCTGTCCGGCGCATGGACATCATCTGCATCGAATAGTGATCTGATATATTCAAGATCTTCAAAGTGATCTGTGTTTCTGTTCATTTCCGTCTCTCCTATCTTACGAAAGGTACTCGCGCATTTTTGCGAGACTTCTCGACAGCTTGGATCTTACCGCTCCCGGGGTCAGGGAGGTGATTTCCGATATCTCTCTGCTTGTAAGGTCGCCAAGGACTGAGAGCAGCACTATGTTTCGCTCTTCTTCATTCAGCTGTGACAGGGCCTCTGTCAGCTCAACGGAGAGGGAAGCTGGACTGCTGCCCCTGTCTGATGGACCTGATCCGCCTTCCGTATATATGCGCTGCATGTTTTCCCTGAGTCTTATGGAGTCCTTTATGCGTTTTGCACAGCACGCATGCAGTATGCGGAATATCCATGAGCCGAAAGCCTCCGGCTTTCTGAGTCCCGGCAGCCCCTGCCATGCTGCAAGCACGCATTCCGAGACTGCATCTTCAGCATCTGAAGGATCTCCAAGACGGTACAGCGCATAGCGGTACAGCTTGTCTCTGTACTTTCCGTACAGCTCGCAGAATGCTTCTTTACTGCCGGCTGCTGCTGCTTCTGCTGCTTTTATTTCATGTGTGAGATCTAAATATTTGCTATCCACTTTACTACCTCATCTGTAAGCGGCGCCTGCTGTCTGCACCTGGCAGACAGTATGTCCTATCTGAGAGCTCTCATATATATAGTATGGCAAAATGGCTCAGGTGTTGCAAAGTCTGAAGAATATTTTTGTGAAGTTTCACGGAATTCCTTGCACAAAATAAGTTTTTTGTATTCCCTGAAATATGGCGATGTCACAAGATATATGGTATCTTTAATTATTGTAAAAGGGAAAGTATGGGCCTGAAACGGAACGGCTGGCAGAACTTCAGGTTTTGCTTGCTGTTTTTGCCGGGCTTGTCGGCTACGTGGGCTATGACGGATTCCGTGATTCACTCCTGGAACAGTATGAGGATGGGGCTCTTCTGACTGCCAGCACAGCGGCCGATATCATAGATGGTGAGGACCTGTACCGCTACAATCAGAGTGAAGGGCATCCCGGCGGCGCTGTTCATGATGGTATCCAAGATCATGATCAAGAATCAGGCCATGACCGGTGCCGGACCGGCAAAGATACTTGAGACGGTCAATGACCAGATCTGCGCGAACAACCGTGAGGAGATGTTTGTTACGGTATGGCTTGGAATACTGGATACAGAGACAGGCATCCTTACTGCTTCCAATGCGGGGCATGAGTATCCGATGGTCATGGCGGATGGCACAGGATTTGAGATCCTTAAGGACAGGCACGGGTTCGTCATAGAAGGAAAAGAAGAAACAAAGGAGAAAGAAGATAATGGACAGAGCTGAAAAAGCAGCTGCAATGCACAGAGCAGGATTTAACTGCTGCCAGTCGGTGGCTTGCGTATTTGCCGATGCTCTCGGTATCGATGAATCGCTTCTCTACAAGATGGGAGAAGGATTCGGCGGCGGCATGGGAACAGGCAAGGGCGTTTGCGGAGCGCTTTCAGGTGCAGCGATGCTTGCCGGACTTGTTCACAGTGACGGCAACACA
>CACWYF010000109.1 GCA_902765035.1 uncultured Eubacteriales bacterium | reverse complement strand
CATATGTCAGTGCACTCAGCTCACCGATTCTTGCACCCGTATAGATAGCGAGTACTATCAACAGCCTCAGGCGATGATCCGAAGGAGTCTTATTAAGGAACTTGGCTATTTCCTCATCCGTAAAGGTTTCTATAGCCTGATCGGTTTTCCTGTGTTCCGCCTCAGGAAGCACTAAGCAGTTAGTGATATTCTTTGCTATGTGCTGAGACTCAAGATATATATAGAACCTCTTGATAAAACTCCGCGCATGACGTTTTGTTGTAGCACCGCGGGATGAAGCTGACATAACTGCCTGCAGATCCGCACCCGTGATCTCCGATACGGACATCCCGAGAACACCGCAGCCGTCGAAGACATTGTGATAGCTGTTGATGTGCAGCGTTCTTGTTCCCGGCTTGACCGAACTATCCTGAAGATACACATTGTCTGTCCACCAGGTTATAAATTCACCAAGACACGTGTTGCTGTTAAACTTCCCGTTGCTCCTGATGTTCTTATATGCTTCATACTTTGCAATAGCTTCCTTCTTAGTCTTCCCATAGAAGTTCTTATATTCAGGCACCCATTTACCAGCTTTATTCTGCTTCATTCCAACCTTCCGGCAGATCTTCTGATATGAATAACCTCCTACGCACACTTCATTCCTGCGCTTCTTTTTCTCAGCCATAGTCTAAATAGCGCCTCCTCCCTCAAGCTGTTTTGATATATAGAGTTCAACAGCCTCGAGACTTACAAGTTGCTTATTGCCTACCTGAACCACATTGATCTCCCCCTCACGTACCCATCTGCGCAGAGCGGAGGCAGTGATTGCTGTATTCGGGTCAATAGTCCTGAGTTCAGCTACACATTGTCTGATTGTTCTCATACGTACCATAAGCTTCCTCCTTTCTGAGATAGTAAAATGCTATCCTTACAATCAAAAAAAAGCGAAGCTGCGACTGTACAAATCGCACCCTCGGCATATTTGAACTGTGTTTGTATAATGATCTTGCTCAAAGTGATAGTATGGCTACTTTTCACCTTGCAAGTAATATTCGCCTTTGCCCGACAAAAACCGAACAAATGACATACTACAAAAGGCCCGGTTGACCGAGCCTTCTGAAGTATTTTCATGTTCAGTTATTCTTTTACATCATAATTATATCAAAGGTGTAAGATGTACTGATACTATATCTTACTCGACAGCAACTGTACTCATACTGTACTTCTGAATGAGCTGTATAGTTTATCAGACAAACATCTCTGCATCCTCTTTGGCTTGTCTGCGTCTTTCCGCATACTCTCTGATCACAAAGAAGAGCGCTCCTCCGAGTGCTGCGGCAAATATACCGAGGTAAAGCCAGAGAAGTGTACTGTCACCTGTTTTCGGTGCGCCTGATGGGATACTGACAGTCTGCTTCTTATCCTTGATGTCCTTATGTTCGCCTACGAGCTTCTCTTCAGGCGTACCGTCATCGTTAGTCACGATATAATAGCACTCCTCGAAAGCTACGATCTTATGGCCGGCGAGCTTATCATAGTCATCGAGCCAGAGGTTGACCGTAACAGTACCGGAAGTTGTACCCGCTGTCACATTGAGCAGTGTCTCGCCATCGGATCCTTCTATCTTCTCTCCGGTTTCCTTGTCAACAAGCCAGCCTCTCATGAAATACTGACCCGGTATGAGGTTCTCGTACTCTACGGTATCCTCGACACACTCGTCCACAAGCGCCGCCTTCGTTCCGATCTTAGGGATATCCACTGACTGCGAATCATCGTTAATATCCGTATGCGCAGCGACAGGGATCTTGTTGATCGTGCATTCTTCGAATGCGACTACCGTATCTCCCCTGAGGTCGATCCCGTTGAACACGAACTCGACTTCTACTGTCCCGTCCTTCTCGGTCGGAGTGAATGCCTTGGATGCAGTGGCATGCTTTCCGTTTTCCTTTACCGGCTTACCGGTCTTCTGGTTCATCAGTGTAGCATTCATGGTATACTGCGTGCCCGGGATCAGGTTATGATACTCAACGACATCGATGATCCTGACAGTCTCACCGCCATAAGCGATGTGATCCTCCGTATCGACATCTGTAGCTGTCGTTTTGATCTCCGGTACATACATCGTCTGATCCTCATCATCCGGTTCTTCATGCTTATTGATCTCTATATTGCTGATGAGCAGAGTCTCGAAAACAACAAGATCATGATTCGCAAAATCTGTGGCATCGAATGTGAACTCGACATCCACTGTCCCGTCAGCAGTCTCCGGAGTGAATTTCTTCGTTGCCGTTATATCTGTCATCTTACCGGTTGTCTTATCGAGGATGGTACCCTTGATCTCGTATTCGCTGTTTGGCGAGAGATTCTCAAACTTTACAGTGTCCACAATCGTGACGTTCTTTGCTGCAAGGATGTTATGGCTCTTCGAAGACTTGTCGAGAGCTGTCGTAGCAACGATGCCGCCATAGTGGATCGTCTGCTCCTCATCACCGATCTCCTCATGCTTCTGCAGTTCGACCGGTGTCTCTTCATCGTGTACCTGACTTGTTCTGTACAGAGTCTCGAATACTACCGCAACTGTGTCAGTAGTGAACTTTGACGAATCAACTGTGAATTCAACTTCCACTTCCATCTCATCACCGGTTGCAATGAATGGCTCAGACTCAGCAGTCACATTATTGCCTTCAGAGTCTGTCAGCGGTTCGCCGGTAGTCTTGTCCATCATTATCCCCTTGATGACATATTCTCTGCCTTCGTAGAGTCCGGTTACCTTGACCTCATCCACGATAGTAGAGTATTCAGCGAATACTCCCTGGTGCGACTGAGTTGCATCATCAAGTGCTGTAGTACCGACAGTGACAGGCTTGTTCTTCATCTCAACGGTGTTCTCGATCACGTTATCTATGATCTCAAAAGAGATATCTTCGGCTACATCGTATCCGTACGGCGCTGTGATCTCACGGAGGGTGTATTTGCCGTCAGGCAGAGCCCATACGATGTGCTCTTCTGATGTCGATGTCCACTCCTCGACGATCTCACCATCTTCATCGATGATCTGGAGCTTTGCTCCAGGAACTTCTTCACCTGTAGCTGCATCTGTCTTCCTGATGTTCGTCTTATGCGGCCAGTCCTTTGAAGTGACTGTATAATTGAAGATCTCCGTGCTCTCATTTTCTGCTCTCGTTCTGAAGAGATGCATTCCATCACCATATTCACCGGTGATGGTCTTGGTTACGGCCTTGCCGTCTTCCCTGTAGCCGCAGATCACTTCGATCTCACCAGATCTGACTTCTTCGGTCACTCCGTCATTAAGGACATACTTATCCATGACATATCCCGGAGACGCCTGTACTTCCTTGACATAGTATGTTCCCGGCTCAAGGTCGTCACCGATCGCTTCAGGTCTGCCTGCCATCCTCTTGGTGAGATATGCCTCGCCATTCTCATCCGTAGTGATAGTTCCCACGATCTCCGGTTTCGATGTCTCATCGTTATCGAAGTAGACTTCGTACTTTGCTCCGGCAAGAGATCCGAAAGCGCTCTTTCTCTCATCGCTTGCCTGTCCCTTGGCTTCGGATGCCTCTGACTCAGCATCGAGCTTTCTGATGCCGATAGTGACATGCTGCGGCTTGTTCGGGACGTTGACTTTTGTAATGATCTGTCCGTCCGGCGTTGCATCCTCAGTATAGATGCTCGCAGCTGCACCGTTCGCCGGCTGGTATATCTTGCCGTGATAGATCTTCTCGAAAAGTGAGAGACCTGTAGGTGCCTTGGTCTCCTCAATCGTATAGAATCCGCATGGGATTATGCGGCTGCCGCCTTCTGTGAGCAGCGCATCACCGCTGACAGGGTCATCACTGTTCCAGTCGAATCCGGCCATGATCACAGTCGGATCGTCTGTAGGCATCTTTCTCGTTTTGAATGTCCACTGACGTGCAGGTGTCTTTCCTGAAAGATCGACTGCTGCAGGATCTATATCGTTCTCATCACCATACGGCACAGTTACATCATAGTACTTGATAGTGAATTCGGCATTGACCAGACGCTTCCATCCCTTTGCACCTGTAGGATCGAATTTGAACACTGTGAGGCCCGGGTTCTTATATGTCGGCTCTTCTGTGGAATCCACAACATAAGGCTCGTCCTCGTGAGCGTCCGCACGTGTGAAGCTGTAAGTCTTAGGGTCCTTCTTGAATCCCTTGGATGCCTTAGTCTCTTTGACCCAGTAGCTGCCTATATCCACTCTTACAGGTGAAGTCTGACCCAGAAGATCCGTCTTGAACACTACCGCTTTTCCGGTGATGTCTTTTGCAACCTTTGTACATGCAGCATCACAGTACATTGTGTACTCTGCGCCTTTGAGCGTGTAGTTGTTTGAAAACTGCAGATAGTCTACATCTGTCTGGGCTGCTTTCTTGACTACTTTGACCTGCGGAGTCACGACCGCTTCTTCTACGGTCATGTCTTCCTGGATGGTACCGATACCTGCAAGCTTGTATCCCTTCGGGCAGCTGACCTCCTTGACATAGTATTCCATACCGTCGAGCTTCTTCAGAGTGATGGTCTGGCTTTCTCCGCTGTGACCTGTAGAATCCGCCTTAATAGTGAGAAGCGCATTGTTGCCCTTGATATCCGTTGCCTTCTTTGTGCATGCCTCATCCGTATAGATCTGGAATGCTGCACCGCCAACATTGTAGTTCTCAGGATGATTGTAGTGAGTCTGCGGGTCTACTTTTTTCACCTTTACATCTATCTGCGGAGTATATGTGAGTGTTGTTGTGCCGGCCATAGTCTGAGTAGCTACATGGAAGTTACTCAGTTCTCCATAAGACACATTATGACGGTCTCTTGGATAGAAAGTGACATCGTATGCGACTTTGCCCGTCTTGCTGTCCACTTTTACGACCTTGGCGACATAAGAGAACTTAGCGCCCTTGAGTGCCAGCGCCTTCGATTTACCCGAGATACATGCAGTACCTATGACCTTGCCCTTGAGTTTTCCTGTCGTGCACTTGATATCTGCATGTGAAGGACCTGAACCCCAGTTATATGTCCAGGATACGCAAACAGCGGATCCTGTGAACTTGTCGCCCTTCTTGATCGAGGAATGGACCTCAGGATCTCCATCGCCGTAGTATTTGCCTTCATCATCTTCTGCAGTGATGAAGCTGTAGGAGACCGTTGAGTTCGGATCGTCAGGATCTCCGTCGATCGTCTCTCCGATGTCTTCCGGCGTATCCGTTACCTTGACATATACAGTACACTCGCCTGTGGTTCCGACTGTCGCAAGTTTGCCAGGCTGGCTGACCGTGATGATGGTCTTCGCATTGTCCAGATCATTTCCGACGCCGATGTTCAGGCACTTACCGTCGATGCCCTTGAAAATGAT
>CACWYF010000108.1 GCA_902765035.1 uncultured Eubacteriales bacterium | reverse complement strand
AGCATGCACATAGGTATATCCAGAAGGGCGCACAGCTCTTCATCCCATTTAAGGGTGTTGATATCGAAGAGCATCGTCCTGCATGCGTTCGAGTAGTCCGAAACGTGGACTGCGCCGCCTGTCATCTTCCATATGAGCCAGCTCTCGATGGTGCCGAACAGGATATCACCGCGTTTTGCCCTCTCCCTTACGCCCGGAACGTTGTCCAGTATCCACGCAAGCTTGGTGCCGCTGAAATACGGATCAGCAAGGAGACCGGTCTTAGCGCGGATCATATCTTCATGCGGCTTGAGCCTTGCTGCATAGTCTGCAGTTCTCCTGCACTGCCACACGATGGCGTTGTAGACAGGCTCCCCCGTCTCCTTGTCCCACACGACCGTGGTCTCTCTCTGGTTGGTGATGCCTATTCCGGCAATGTTCTTATATGTCAGGCCTGCCTTGAGAAGTGCCTCCTGTGCAGTTCCCATCTGGGATGCCCATATCTCCATCGGATCATGTTCCACCCAGCCTTCGTGAGGGAATATCTGGGTAAACTCGCGCTGTACAACGCTGATGATCTCACCGCTCTTATCATATATGATAGTTCTTGAACTCGTAGTGCCCTGATCGAGCGCCATTATGTACTGCTTCATCAGAATCTCCTTTTCATCTGCTGTCTGCCGGTCCGCGGAGGATATCCGGGCAGATCAATTCCATTACTGGTTTAATTGTACTAAAAAAAGGGTGCCTTTGCACCCTTCTATACAAACAGCGACATTATGCCGTTGCTGATGTCGACACCCTTCTCTGTGAGCCTGAGGCCCTCCTCATCGATGACAAGCAGCCCCTGCGCCGCGTACTCTTCAGCCTCTTCTCGTGATTCAGCGAATACTTTCCAGAAGAGCTCATCTGCACTCATATCCTCTGCTCCTGCGATCACTCCTGATGCAGTACTTCCCTGCTCTGACGCGAGAAGATATGCCGCCTTAGCCTCTTCATAGGTTATGCCTTCTTTTCGCCTGAGACCGGTGAAAACCGCCTCGCTGATGTTGTCGAAAGCCGAGTTGATCTTCTCCTCCATTACCGGCAGCTGATCATCTGCGATATTCCTGAAGTATTCCTCCATGTCGTCAGTATTCTGGTATCTGATGCCGTCCATGAATCCGCTGGCGCCGAGGCCGAGTCCTATATAGTTGTCCAGGCTCCAGTACAGCGAGTTGTGCTGTGAGCGGAACGGGCTGTGCTCTTTACCTTCTTCCAGCCGGGCAAAATTACTTATCTCATAGTGCTCATATCCCGACTTGCGGAGGAGTTCTATGATGCGGTGGTATGTCTCTCTGTCCTCTTCATCAGGGACCTCGCTGATCATGCCCTGCTCCGCCATCTCGTAGAAAGGCGTGCCTTCCTCGAGCTGGAGGCTGTAGCAGGATATGTGTTCAGGTCTGAGGTCAATTATCTTCCTCGCATCCTCCAGCGCATCCTCAGTGGATTCGCCCGGGACCGAGAAGATGAGGTCAAGATTGATGTTATCGAATCCGAGCTCCCTTGCGATGTTCACATCCCTTACGACATTCTCCGCCGTGTGGATCCTGCCGAGCATATGGAGCCTCACATTGTCCATCGACTGCACTCCCATCGACAGCCTGTTTATCCCCATCGACCTGTACGCGATGAGTTTTGCCCGCACCACCCTGTCCTTGATGCCGAGTGTGCCCGGATTGGCCTCGATTGTTATCTCCGCATCAGGCAGCACGTCAAAATTCCGCCTTATAGCCTTCATGATAAGTGACATGAGGGAAACATCCATTATCGAAGGTGTCCCGCCTCCGAAGTAAACTGTGCTGATCTGGCCGCTGAACTCCCTGCCGGCCAGCTCTATCTCGTGCATGAGTGCGTTCGCATAGTCCCTGCGCACGCTTTCGTCCGCATTAAAAGAAAGAAAAGCGCAGTAATTGCACTTTTTCACGCAGAACGGGAAATGTATGTATAAGCCTGTTTTTCTGTCCATTTCAGTCTTCACCTATGCTGCCATAGGCCTTTCTGTCGAAATAATTGTTGACCACCCGGATAAGCGCTCCGGCAAGCCATGTGATGAGGCACAGCCCGGCGAAAATAACGAGTCCCACCGGCAGGCCCCAGTTCAGGAAGCCGTACCAGTCGTTCGTGTCCGGCCACTCTCCGGTGCCGTTGATAAGGTTGTTGGCAAGATACAATGCGCCGTATATCAGCATCGGAACTACCGCAAGCCTGTTGTCCCGGCGCGTGTATATCGTCCTGGAGAGGAAGATGCACTCCGCAAGGGCCAGCACAGGTACCAGGAGATGAAGATAGAAATTCACACCTGCGAGCATCTCCGGATATCCGTAGAGCGGTCCGAGGAACACCATGACCGTCATAAAGGTCAGGGCCACGGAAACGGTCGCCATGTACTTGATCCGCTCCGCCGCGTGAGATGATTCCCTGCCTGCTGCGATCCATATAATGCAGGCAGTGCCCTCGAATATATTCGAGAGCACTGTAAAATACTTGAGACTTGCGAGCCCTGTATCGGTCAGCATTCCGCCGTTTGAGAACACCATTACAAGCCATGCGCCGATCGAGGCGAGAGCTATCACTATATTAAGACCGATCCTGAACCCGCTTCTGTTCATCTACCTTTTATCGTCTGCTGCACGTTTTAGGGGCGGCAGCTATCTGCCGTCATCGAGCTTGAGAACTTCAGTGAACGCCTCCTGAGGCACAGTGACTGTACCGAACTGGCGCATCCTCTTCTTACCTGCCTTCTGCTTCTCAAGCAGCTTCTTCTTACGCGATACGTCGCCGCCGTAACATTTTGCCAGTACGTCCTTGCGGTAAGCCCTTACTGTCTCACGCGCGATTATCTTCTGCCCGATAGCCGCCTGGATAGGAACTTCGAACTGATGGCGCGGGATGATGTCCTTGAGTTTCTCGCATATGCCGCGGCCCTTGGCCATAGCTTCCTCTTCAGGCACGATGGTGCTGAGAGCATCGATGAGCTCGCGGTTCAGAAGGATGTCCAGCTTGACCAGCTTAGCAGGCTGGTATCTCAGGAACTCGTAATCAAGAGAAGCATATCCCCTGGTCCTCGACTTGAGCGCATCGAAGAAGTCATAGATTACTTCGTTCAGCGGCATCTCATAGTGGAGCTGCACTCTTGTCTTGGTCAGGTACTCCATGTGGATCATGTTGCCGCGCCTGTTCTGGCAAAGTGACATGATGCTGCCTACGAACTCGTTAGGCGTCATGATGTCGGCCTTGACGATAGGCTCCTCAATGTGTGCAATGTCAACTGGGTTAGGCAGGTTGGACGGGTTCTGGATGTCGAGAACCGTGCCGTCCTTCATGACTACCTTGTATACTACTGAAGGCAAAGTCGTTATGACATCGAGGTCGAACTCGCGCGCGAGTCTCTCGGTGATGACGTCCATGTGCAGCAGGCCGAGGAATCCGCAGCGGAATCCGTAGCCGAGAGCTGCGGAGTTCTCAGGCTCGAAGTTGAAAGCGGCATCGTTGACCTGGAGTTTTTCCAGAGCGTCCTTGACGTTCTCGTACTTCTCGCCCTCTGCAGGGAAGATGCCGCAGTATACCATCGACTGCGCCTTCTTGTATCCTTTCAGCGGTGCATCCGTAGGATCTGATGCAAGTGTGATGGTATCACCGACGCGCGCATCAGCTACCTGCTTGATGCTGCCGCAGATGTATCCTACTTCGCCTGCCTTCAGTTCGTCCGCAGGGACCGTTCCCGGTATGCAGTATCCTACTTCGGTGACTTCGTAGTTCTTACCTGTATTCATCATGCGGATCGTGTCGCCCTTTTTGACACGGCCGTCGAATATTCTCGTGTATATGACTACGCCCTTGTAGCTGTCGTAGTACGAGTCGAATATGAGCGCCTTGAGACGGCCGTCAGGATCGCCCTGCGGAGCAGGTATAGTCTCGACGAGCTTTTCGAGCATCTCGTCGATTCCCATTCCGGTTTTGGCAGAGATCTCCGGGGCCTCGGACGCGTCCAGCCCGATGATGTCCTCGATCTCAGCCCTTGCGTCGTCCGGACGCGCCGAGTCGAGATCCATCTTGTTCAGCACCGGGAGGATCTCGAGGTCCTCGTCGAGAGCAAGATAAACGTTTCCGAGAGTCTGGGCCTCAACACCCTGAGTCGCATCAACGACGAGGACCGCCCCGTCGCATGCAGCCAGCGACCTTGACACCTCGTAATTGAAATCCACATGACCCGGAGTATCGATCAGGTTCAGAATATACTCCTGACCGTCCTTAGCCTTGTAGCTGAGCCTTGTCGTCTGCAGCTTGATGGTGATGCCGCGCTCACGCTCGATATCCATATTATCAAGATACTGCTCCTTCATATCACGCTTGTCGACAAGCCCCGTCTTCTCAATAAGGCGGTCGGCAAGAGTCGACTTGCCGTGATCGATGTGAGCAATAATACTGAAATTTCTGATGTTGTCTAAATAACTCATTCTGTCCTCTTTAATCTGTTTTTCTGAGCCTTCCGGACACAGCAGTTCCGTCAGTGCTCATACATAGTTATTTTCGCATGCGGCAAGCCGCCTTGTCAACTTATGACACCGGGGACGGTTCTTTTTGACACATCCATGCAACATAAAAGACAGCCGGGAGACACTCCGGCTGCCTGGCGTATTTAACTTATACGCGGTGTGGGGACGGGTGAGATTACTCGGCCTTAGCCTTGTTGAAGGCCTTGGTCAGTCTCGAAACCTTTCTGGAAGCTGCGTTCTTATGGATGGTTCCCTTAGCGGCAGCCTTCATCAGTTTCTTTTCTGCCAGTGCTAACTTTTCCTTGGCGGTATCGATATCGCCAGCGGCGACAGCTCTTTCGAAGCCCTTGATGATGCCCTTCAGGCTGTTCTTGACGCGTCTGTTGATCGCAGTCTTCTTTTCGATAACACCGATTCTCTTTATAGATTCAGCCAGTTCATTAAGAGCATCCTCATTGAAGTTTGTTCTTGGCTGGTTTGGATTAGGTTCTATATCAGTAACCTTAACCATAACCTCTGATGATTCATCAACTTCCTTCTTTGGTTTCTCTACCGGCTTTTCCTTCTCTTTAACTGCAGGAGCCTTCTTTGAAACAGCCTTTGCATCCTTCTTAGCCTGCTTAGCCTCATCCTCACTAACTGACAGAAGATCATTCAGACCTCTGCCAAGTCCTCTCTTAACAGCCATTGGGTCCTCCTTAAATAGTTTACATAATATATTTTATGGAAATTATACGCTGTTTGTATAATTCACAGCTTATCAACAATTGTCTGTCTATAAAAACAATTTATTGTTGATAACCTTGATGCTATTATCAAGTATAAAAATATCTCTAAATAAAAAATTAGCAGAAATAAAAATG